>CAZZIE010000029.1:0-36294 GCA_964654185.1 uncultured Spirochaetaceae bacterium
GTGCACCTGCAACTCCCTACTGCGGTGGAGGTTGTGCTGCTTCAATCAACAGGGTAGTGGGTAGGTCAAAAAGGGCCCCGGCAGGAGACAACCGGGGCAGGGCCACCGGCTGGAGATGGCCGGGGCCCACGAGGCAAACCGGCGGGCTGCGAACTCAGGAGGAAGTCCGCACCTTCCCGCCGGCAATGGAACCTAAATGTCGTAGTAGAGCGCGAACTCCCACGGGTGCGGGCGAAGATCGAGCGCGAGAACCTCGTTCTGCATCTTGTACTCGATCCAGGTCTCAATGACGTCTTCGGTGAAGACATCTCCCTTCAGAAGGAAGTCGTGATCGCGCTCCAACGCCTCCAGAGCGCCGCGCAGGCTTCCCGGAGTCTTCTCGACTTTCGCCGCTTCCTGAGGCGGAAGGTCGTAAATGTCCTTGTCCAGGGGATCCCCGGGGTTGATCTTGTTCTGAATACCGTCGATCGCGGCCATCAGCATAGCCGAGAAGGCCAGGTAGGGGTTGGACGACGGGTCGGGGCAGCGGAACTCGAAGCGCTTGGCCTTCTCTGAGTTGGAGTACATGGGAATGCGAACTGCTGCGCTGCGGTTGCGCTGAGAGTACGCCAGATTGACCGGTGCCTCGAAGCCGGGAACCAGTCGCTTGTAGCTGTTGGTCGTCGGGTTGGTGAACGCCAGTATCGCCGGTGCGTGCTTCAGCATACCACCGATGGCGTGCAGCGCCGTCTCGGATAGGCCGGCGTACCCGTCGCCGAAGAAGAGGTTCTTTCCGCCCTTCCAGAGGGACATGTGGACGTGCATGCCGCTACCGTTGTCGTTCCATACCGGTTTCGGCATGAAGGTGACGGTCCTTCCGTGACGCTTGGCAACGTTCTTGACAATGTACTTGTACTTCAGAAGCGCATCCGCCATCGGCACCAGCGGCGCGAAGCGCATGTCGATTTCCGATTGGCCTCCGGTCGCTACCTCGTGATGGTGCGCTTCCACCGGCATTCCCATGGACTGCATGAGGAGTACCATCTCACTGCGGATGTCCTGCAGACTGTCTGTTGGTGGTACCGGGAAGTAGCCTTCCTTGTACCGCGGCTTGTAGCCGAGGTTCGGATTCTCTTGCCGACCGGAGTTCCAGCGACCTTCGACGGAGTCTACGAAGTAGTAACCGGAGTGCTCGTTCTGGTCGAATCGGATATCGTCAAAGATGAAAAACTCCGCCTCCGGCCCGACGTAGATCGTATCGGCGATCCCCGTAGTCTTGACGTAGTTCTCCGCCTTCCGGGCGATGTTGCGGGGGTCTCTCGTGTAGTCCTCTCCGGTGATTGGATCGGCAATATTGCAGATGAGCACCAGGGTCTTGTGTACCGTGAAGGGGTCGATGAAGGCGCTCTCCGGGACCGGCTTCACGATCATGTCCGACTCATTGATGGCCTGCCAGCCGCGAATACTCGATCCGTCAAAGCCCATCCCTTCAGTGAAGGTGTCTTCGTCGATTTCCGTGGCGGGAACCGAGAAGTGCTGCCATATTCCCGGAAAGTCCATGAAGCGCAGGTCGACAATCTCCACCTTTTCCTTTTCCATCAATGCGAGCACGTCTTTTGCTGTGCTGATCCCGTTCATGTGTTTCTCCTTAGCGGGCGATGTATCTCAGGAAAAGAGCGTATCCTTTCCTGAGGAACGTGTGTATCTCCTGATCGTACTTCATGCAGTATTCGTGCCAACTTTGGATCCCGTATGTAACTTCATACAAAGGAAAGACTTGTTAGCTGCCTGCTCACTCTGTCCCGACTGCGTCGTGGTAGTGTTTCATACACACACGTAGTATATGATGATCCATGCATACAATAATGTAGGATTGACGTTGTGTGGGTTCGGAATGGTGTCTTTGTGCCCGTTTGTACCGGCGATTCCGACCGATTAGAATCGGCTGCACGGTCACGCGTTCGGGCGGCCGAGTGGTACCGGTCCCCGATGTGACGCCGACCTACCGTCGGGAAGCTATATGCGCCGTCAGGCGAATCCTCCACATCTAATCAGAATAGGTCATGCGCGTAGTGAGTAATACATCTCAACCCCGTGAGACATTTTACGTGCGATGACATTACGATTTCCTTTTTATTGGAAGGGCTTACAATATCTATGATACTAATAACGTAGCAGGGCTTATGGCTAATAAACGAATTGTCATCCTGGACGAGCATCCCACCTACCGGGTCGGCCTTCGAACAATCGTTGAAGAGCACACTCAGTACGACATTGTGGATGAAGTGGACGGGTTGACTGCCCGGAGCGAGAGGATTCTTGCGGTACAGCCTGACATCATTGTCATGGATGCCTCCGCCGACGGCTCGCGGGACGCGGAATTTGTGCGGTGGATTCGAGCCGAAGAGCCGAAGGTCAAGCTGTTCGTCCATACCGACGCACCGTCAATCAAGGGTATGCAGTTCTTCCTTCGACAAGGGGCCCGCGGCTATACGACCAAGAACCTGCCGGCTCTGACGTTGATCCACGGTCTTGACACCGTGGCACGGGGCGGCACGTTCATTTGCGTACAGACTGCGGCGGGCGACACGGCGGAGAGCCAGCTGACAGGCGCCGCCGCCAGTCAGTCCTGGAGGACGCTGCTCCGGGAACTAACACCGCGGGAACGTCAGGTCCTTGATATCATTCTGCAGGGCCGGCAGACCAAGGAGATCGCCGCGGAGCTCGACATCAGTCCTCGCACCGTGGAGAACCACCGCTCCAACATCATGAAGAAGCTCTCGCTGCACAGCCAGGTCGATCTGGTCCTCTACGCGGCCAGAATCGGCCTGATCGAAGTGTAGACGGGCATCTTCCGAACCGGTCCAGTGCCGCGATCCGATGCTCTTTCCCGAGTCGGATCACACCGATGGTGAGGCATGTGCGTCGGACCGGATGGCTGAGGCGCTCGGCGCCGCAGCGTCGATTCCCCGCCTGGAACCTGCGGGTTCTCCGGCTTCCCTCCGCTGTTTGACAGCCTTCACCCCCTCGGCTACCCTCCTGCCATGGCCAACCCCTTACACACTCTCGACACCGATCGCTCCTGGTTCGAAGACCAGCTGCTGACCAGATTCAGCCGATACGTACAGATCTTCACGACCTCGGACCGTCACGCGACCGGAACCCCGTCGACGCCCGGACAGTTCGATCTTGCGCGCATGCTCGTAGCTGAGCTCGAAGAGCTCGGCGTAACGGACGTCCATTTCGATGACAAGTGTTACGTCATTGCCCGGCTCCCGGCGAGCGCCGGAAAGGAGAACGCACCCTCCATCGGGTTCATGGCTCACGTCGACACGGCCCCGGATTCCCCGGGGGAGAACGTCAGACCGCAGATCCACCGCAACTACGACGGATCCGCCGTCACGCTTTCCGGTAGCATCGTCCTTGATCCTGATGATTATCCCGATCTGGCCGACTACGTCGGGGACACGATCATTACCACCGACGGGACCACCCTCCTTGGCGGGGACGACAAGGCCGGTGCGGCGGAGATTATCACCCTCGTGGCGTACCTTCAGGAGCATCCGGAGGTGCCCCACGGGCCGATCGAGATCATCTTCACGCCGGACGAAGAGATCGGTCGCGGCATGAACAACTTTCCCCTGCAGGAACTGAAGTCGAAGGTGTGCTACACCGTCGACGGCGGGGACGAGGGCACCTTTGAAGCGGAGTGCTTCAGCGCATTCATGGTGTCGGTCCACTTCACGGGACGGGTGATCCACCCCGGTACGGCGCGGGGCAAGCTCGCGAATGCAGTCACCATGGCCGGTGAGTTCCTCGGCATGCTGCCGCGGTCCGAGAGCCCTGAAGCTACGGACGGTCGCTACGGCTTCTACTGCCCGATCGAGGTAGCCGGCGGCATGGGGCAGGCGCGGGTCGATCTTATTCTGCGGGACTTCGAGATGCCGGAGGTGGAGCGGCGCCTGGAGGCGGTCCGCGCATTTGCCGCGACGGTTGAACGCGCCTATCCCGGCTCATCCGTCGAGGTTGAGTACCAGGAGCAGTACCGGAACATGCGGGACATCATTGCGGAAACCCCCGAGGCGACGCAGTTGCTCGAAGAGGCTATCCGTCAAACCGGCATGGAGCCCGCGAGCAACCCGATCCGCGGCGGAACAGACGGCGCCCGGCTCACCCAGATGGGCGTGCCCACGCCGAACATCTTTGCGGGTCCCCACAACATGCACGGCGTCTACGAGTGGGTGCCGCTCCGCTCGATGGTTCGCGCCGCGAAGACGCTGATCAATCTCTCGGTACTGTGGGGCGGCCGCTGAGCACACGGTACGCCGCTTCGGATTCCGGGCGTCCCTCGGTCGGCTGCGTCTCGTTTCCCGACGCGGAGTGCGCCGTCACCGTTGAGGGTTCCCGATGCGCTGAAGGCTCTCGATACACCCGGGGCACACGTTTCGAGATGTTGCAGGTGATTTCGTAGGGAATGGTCTGGGTGCGCCGGGCAAGCTCCGCCGCATCCGGGCCCGCCGGGTCGGGGCCAAAGAGTACTACCCGGTCGTACCGACGCGCCCCGGTTTCCGGCCCCAGGTCCAGCATGAGCTGATCCATGCATACTCGCCCCGCGATGGGCGCCCGGACGCGCCGGCCCGTTGCGCTCTCCTCTACCAGGACGTCGCCGTTGTTCGAGAGCAACCGGCTGTAGCCGTCGCCGTATCCCAGCGGGATCGTTGCAATCCATGTACGCTCGCCGGTCTTGTAGGTGGACCCGTAGGAGATGGGGGTCTCCGGCGGGACCGACTTCAGATAGACGATGCGAGACTCCAGCTCCATCACGGGGCGGACCGGCAGGTGCCGCTCCTGCGTGTCCGTCGAGTAGTAGCCGTACGCCAGAAGTCCCGGACGGACCATGTCGAGCCGCGACCCCGGAAACCTCAGTACTCCGGCGGAGTTCGCCGCGTGGACCAGCCCCGGGTCAATGCCTGCCGCCCGGATACTTTCGACCGCGCCGTTGAAGGTCTCGATCTGAGCGGCGGTGAAGCTCCGGTCCGGGTCGTCGGCATTCGGGAAGTGTGTGGATACACCCTCCAAACGGAGCCAGGGAGCTGAATCGACTGCCCGGGCAAGCTCGGATGCATCCTCCGGACGGCAGCCGATCCTGCCCATGCCGGTGTCGATCTTCAGATGTACCGCGAGCGGCTCGGCCTCGTCGGGATTGCGCCGCGATCTGTCCTCCGCCGCCTCGGAGAGATCCGCTACGAAGTCCAGGTCGCTCACCAGCGGCGTAACCCCGAAATCGAGAATCGCTTCCACCTCTTCGCGGATGGGTAAGCTGTAGAGCAGGAGGGGGGCGGTAATGCCCTCTTCCCGCAGCGTCACGGCCTCGTCGACGGTCGCCACGGCGAGGTATTCGACCCCTTCGTCGATGGCGACCCGGGCAATCGGCCCGATCCCGTGGCCATAGGCATCCGCCTTGACGGCGAGGCAGATCTTCGGCGGCCTCCCGGCCGCGGCGTCCGGAGTGTCCCCGGCCGCGGCGTCCGGAGTGTCCCCGGCCGGGCCGTTCCCGGCGTCCGCGGTCCCGCTCTCGGCGGTCAGCCAGTCGCGAATGAACTTCAGGTTTTCTCGGAAGATGTTCAGGTGTACAATGGCCCGTGTCGCTCGCATGCTACTGCATATTATCGGTACGCGTACGGCTTCAGCAAGAACTGTGAATCTTCGCCATGAGGTAGTATACTGAACATAGTTATGGCGAGGCGTCTCCTCATCGTCCTGGTCCCCATCGTTCTCCTCACGGCCTGCGGAGAGACCGCTCTTCTGGTGCCCGAACTGGAGCCCGAAGAAGAGTTCACCATCTCCACCACGGCGGAGGGGGAAATATACCAGGTAGATGACGGCATTTCCCTGGAGGTGCAGGCCTCCGGCGGAGATTCCGCAAGCGGTGACGAGCCTGTCCTGGAGCGACTGGAGATAACTCTCGCCGGGATAGACGGTGAGGTTATCGGTACCTCCACCATCGAAGGGGAGGAGCTCCAGGAGGGCTTCCTGCCGGATATCGGCGTGCCCGACGTGGAGCCCGGCGAGTACAAGCTTACTCTCGTGCTGTACGTCGACGGGGAAGAAGTGTCCCGGACGGAGCGGCGCTTCTTCATTGCCGAGGGAACCTACGCAATCGACGGCGTAACCGCCTATCCCCCCTCATTCTTTCCCGCCTCCTCCGGCATCATGCGGGTGCAACTCTCGGTGCCGGAGCAGGCCGATCCCTACCTGCGCTGGACCATGGACGGCGAGATCATAGCCGAAGGGTACCAGTCCGAAGGGCTCGAAGAGGTGCTCGTCAAATCCTCGTCATCTGAGGGCGTATACCCGCTTCTCGTCGAGGTCTTCCCCACCGGTCCGACTCAGGAAGGCACCTTCCCCTTCGAGTCCTCCGCCCGGTACTCCACCCAGATCGTGGTGCGCCGCACCGCCGACCTCGGTGAGAACGACCTGGCGCCGGAAGCATCGTACTACAGTCTCTTTCACTTCATGGGCAACCTCCGCGACGACGGCGCCCGGATCGACATGTTCGAGCTGCCTCGTACCGCCGAGCCGGTGGGCACTCCGGATCTCCGGGTCACCAACGGCGTCTTCGGCTATCATCTCGACGGCACATCCGGCGTGGAGGTGTCCGACTTCGTTCTGCCCGTCCGTGACGGCGCGCTGAGTCCCTTCTCCGTCAGCGCCCGCCTCATTGCCGCAGATTCTGAAGAGGACTCAGGGGACGATGCCGACGGCCTGACCTTCGACGGCCCTCGCAACCTCTTCCGGGCCGAGACATCTGACGGCGAGATCTCCTTCCGCGTCGCAACGAACGCCGACGGCACCGTCGCGGTCGAGCTCGGCATCGACGGTCAAAGCGACACCGTTGTGTCCGGGCAACCGCTGATCTCAGCGAGTGAGCCCCGCGAAATCGTCGTATCCCTTCTCCCGGGGAGCCGCGAGACGACGGTGGTGTGGTTCGTCGACGGCTACTTCGTCTGGGCGGATACCCTGTCCGTCGCGGCAGTTCCCGAGAGCGCGACCGGCGCGGAGGGCTCCACCGGGAGTGGTACCGACACCGCCACGACGACCGACGCGGACTCCGGGAACGGCGTCGACGGTGTGGATTCCGCCGCCGGCGTGGATGGTGCCGACGCCGCGCCGACGGATCTCCCCGGCACCGGCGGAATCGCCGAGCCGGAGTGGGAAGACCGCGCCGGCACCTCCGTCATCGGCGGTGAGAACGGCTTTATCGGGGTCATCGACGAGCTCGGGATCTACTTCCGCGACGAGGATCGCAACCCGACCAGCGACCTCACCGTCTTCCGGAAGGCGCAGGAGCGCCTCTACGGGGACGACCTGGTGTACGCGGCCGGCTTCGAACGGCCGGACGCTCAGGAGGAGCTCGCGTCGGAGGGTGAGATCCGCATTGCCGCCGGCGACCTCATTATCGAACCTGGAGCATCCGTGGTCTTTCCGGAGTTCCTCTTCCGCGGTCAGGACCTCATCCTCGAGATCGAGGCGCAGGATCCCGAAGCATCGCCGGAGACTGTCTTCGACTTCCGCACCCTCGCAGAACCGCCGGAGGCGCTCTTCACCTTCTTCCCTGACGGCGTTGTGGCGGTGCCGCAACCGGGAGAACAGCCTGACGTGGAGCAGACGGAGCTTCCGGCTGTCGGTGAAGGGCACGTGGCGCTTCGCATGCGCCACGACGGAGATACCCTTGTGATCACTGATACGGCCGGTGAAGAATCGGTCGAAGTCGGCGTCGAGGATTTCGACGGCCTGCAACTTCAGGTGACACATCCATCTGGAAGTGCTGTCGCGTTTCGAATACGATCTGTACTGGCGTTCACGGAGAATTCCTCGCTGTCCCGGGCCCTTGGCCAGGATGGCGCGGAGCCGGAACGTCAAGACGAGCAGTAACCGGAACGTGACAGTATGAAACGTACCCACTCCTCATTCAGCTTCGTCCAGAGCGTACTCCCGAGAACCCTGCACCGCGGTCTCCTCCTGATTCTCGCGGCTTCCCTGGCGACGGTAGCCGTCGCTCACGCCCAGGAGTTCTCCGAGAAGAAGGAGATCGCCGTCTTTCGCCTCAACTACTACGGTGCGCCCCGGGACCCCGTGCCGAGCTCGGAGACGGTCATTCAGCTCGGCAAGGTGCTCCGGTACGAGCGCACCGTCAGGGCGGAGACGACGGAGATCTTCCAGCAGGCGGTGGGCGCCATCGACGAGAAGATCCGCTCGGTCTTCATTGACCTCGGCCGGTTCGATGTCATCGGCATGAGCATGCGTCTCAACCACGAGAACGTGGACTCCTTCATGGAGGCGCTCCGGGACTACCGCGCCGAGAACGTGGAGTTGCCCGAGACGGTCCTCTTCGGCGAAGAGGCCTTCACCCGGGCGGACTTCAACCGGCTGGTCGGCGGCTTCATTGTCGTCGTCCCCTCGGTCTCCTTCTACGACCTGAGCAGAGAGGAGAACGATGATGGGGATGTCGCCTACGACGCGACCATCGAAACCTCCTTCACGTTCATCGATTCGGACACGCTGTCCACGGAAGGACAGTTCTTCATTGAGACGAACGGCTACGACGAGGACCCCGAAGAGGCAATGCGGGAGGCAGTCGACGGCATTCCCCGGCAGTTGAGCTTCGAGATCCGCAAGATGGATCTCTTCCGTATTCGCACGGGTGTCCTGGCGGTGGACGGACGCCAGGTGACCATTGAGTTCGGCCGCAACATGGGCGTCCGCCCCGGAGATGAGTACGCCATCGTCCGGAGCGTCGAAAGTGTTGCCGGGCGCTCCTACGAACAGGAGGCCGGGTTGCTCATCGTCGAGGAGGTGCGCCAGAACTTCTCGGTGGCGCACCTCGTGTACGCAGATGACCGACCGCGCATCGGCGACCAGCTCGAGGAGGTTCCGCGCTTCGGCATTGAGACGGCCCCCTATGCGGGCGGTATCATCGACACGACGGGAGGTCTCTCGAACTTCCTGGTCGGTGTCCGCGCCGTCGCCTCTCGCGGCTTCTTCACGGCGCGACCTCTCGCCGGGTTAGAGATTCCCATTCGCCAGGCCGGAAGCGGTCTCTTCCCGCTCAACCTCTACGCCGGCGGAGAGCTCAACTGGTACCTGGGTCGTCTCAAGCTTGCGCCGGGCATCGGGGCGGGCGTCGGCGGGGGCATTCCCCTCGATCCCGACTCAGAGGACCAGTTCTACGTGACCCATCTGGGCGGGCACGTTCGCGCCTCCGTCATGTACGCGGTGTCACGCGACATCTACGCCTTTCTCGAGGGGGGCTACGCTGCATGGGTCGGGTTGGCCGGCGACACCGTGCCGGCGTCGGTGCGCCCCTACTTCGACGGGTACTATGGAATTCTCATTTCCGCAGGGATAGTCTTGAAGTGATCAGAGAGAAATCGACCATGAAAACCATGCAACTCATTGCCGCAGCCGTACTAAGCTTCGTGGTGCTCCTGTCGGGGTGTGCCACGACCGACCAGCCCGCCGAAGAAGAGGTGGGCCCGTACTACGTCGGGATCGGCACCGGGGACTCTCTCGGTCCCGCCCTGAATGCCGCGAAGGTCGACGCCATGCGCAGCGCCGTGATCGAACAGATCGGTCCGGAAGCGGAGCGGGCGCAGCGAGAGCGGCTGAACGAGGTGCTCTACGGAACCTCCACACCGAACCGCTACGTGGACAACGAATCCATGGAGATCATGCGGCGGGAGAATCGCGGCACCACTGAGAACATGGATCTTCTCGTGGAGATTCGAGTCCGCGTCGATGTCGGAGAGATCGAGCGGATTCTCGCGACCCACGACATCACCTCCACGCCGCCGGCCGGCGCGGGGGACGGCGGCGCCGGGGAAGGTTCCGCCGCGGGTGACGGATCCGTCGCGGAAGATGGATCCGCGGCGCGGGGCGGCGAGTCGGATGACTTTGTAACCCGAGCCCTAGATACCATGACCATGCTGGTTACCGGGGATCCGGAGGCACAGGTTGCCCGGGAGTACGTTGCCCCGGCCATTACCCAGGCGAACCGTTATCTCCTCGAAGCGGGATATACCGTGGTAGATCAGGCGCAGGTGCAGGAGTTGCTTCGGGACCGGGAGCTCGCCTACGAGGAGGCTACCGGGGAACGCGCATCCGTGCTGCAGTGGGTGGCGCAGCGCCTCAACGCCGACGTCTACGTTGTGGCCGACGTAACCACTCACGGCGAGATCGACGGCAGGGACTACTACGGAAACGCCACCATCAACCTCACCATGTACGAGACCTCCACGGGTCAGCTCCTCGGCAGTGTGAGCCGCCGCAGTCAACGCACCTTCAGCCAGGCCTCCATGGATGATGCCGTCATCAACGCGGTCCAGTCGGCGACCTACGCCGCCATGGAGAAGGTGGAAAGCCAGGTGCGTGCGCAGATGGCGCAGAGCCTGGCGCGGGGCATTCGCTACGAAGTCACCATCCAGAGCTCCGTGGATGCCCGGATGATGAGGGACTTCAGATCCGAGCTCCGGGAGGACGTCTCCGACGTCGTTACCGAGGCGCAGACCGCCGAAGAGACTGTCTACACCGTCTACTTCCGCGGGAGCATTGAAGAGCTCGAAGAGGCGGTCTATCAGGTGTCCCGCGACATAGCGGGTATGCAGGACATGTATCACGTGCTCACGAGAGGACGGAATCTCGTATTCAACACCGGACTGTGAGGGACGGGCAATGAAGGGACAAGCCACACAGGGACAAGCCACACAGGGGCGAGCCGCACAGGGACAAGCCACACAGGGACAAGCCGCAAAGGGACGAGCCATGCATCGTACACAACTCCTCGGCATCATCCTGCGCATCGGCGCAGTCGTGCTGATTCTGACGGTCATTTCGGGGTGTTTCGGCGCCGGTCGCGGACGTCCCCGGGATGTCGACATTGACGATCCCATCGTGAAGCAGCCGGACATTCTGGATCACAAGAACTACAAGTTCGGTCGCGAGATTCCGGACTGGGTCTTCATGGAAGGCTTCGAGATCGAGCAGCTTCGGGAGTATCGCGACTTCTACGTCTTCAAGTTCGAGTCGCCCCGGGCGCAGAGTCTTCAGGGCGCCCAGATGTGGGCGCGGAACTTCCAGGCGGCAGCCGAGCTGGCGCAGACCATCCGCAACCGCGTCGAGGTGAAGTTCGCCGGTTCCGCCGCGGGAGATCTCGATCGGGTGGACGAGTATCTCGAAGAGGTCGTCAACAGCCTCTCGACGGCGCAGTTCTCGGGGTATCGGCCGGAGGCGGACTACTGGCTGAAGCTTCGCTACTACGATGCGGAGGGAGATGTTGCCGAAGAAGCCTACACGTATTACGTCATGTACACGATTCCCCGGGAGGTTCTGGATCGGACCGTCATGCGCGCTCTCGAGGAGGCCGATGATGAAACTGTCTCCGATGAGGAGCGCCGCGTCCGAAACAGAGTGAAAGACGCTTTCGAGAATGGACTATAGATCGACCCGACGCCGCCCGATACGGGCAACACTACCTTCCCCGATTCTCCTGATCGGCGCCGTTATCGCCGTCGCCATTGTCGCAGTGGGCTGCGGAACCACACCGCAGCAGCGGGAGGTTCCGCAGTGGGTGGTCGAAGGTCCCGAGACCTCGGATGAGTACGTCTTCTTCGTGGGCAGCGGGACGAGTCAAACCGGTAACGTCGTAAGCGCCGAAGAGCGCGCCACCCTGGCGGTCGTTGACGAGATCGTCCGGTATCTCGGTGCGCGCATAGAGGTGGAGACGACGGCAGAGGTCCAGGCGAGCCTGGACAGCTTTCAGGAGCAGGTCAACCAACAGCTGCGTCAGGCCAGTGAAGCGCGTTTGTCCGGCCTGCGCGTCATCGATAAGTACGTGGACGAGAGAGGAAGCCGCGTCTCCGTCTACATTCTCGTACGGTACGACCGCGATGCCCTTGAGGCGGAGCGCCGGCGGCTGAACGCTCTCGTCCGGGAGCGCGACGAATCCGTCGCCATTCCGGAGCGGGAGGCGCGAGAGGCCGCAGCGGAAGGCAACCTCTTTGCGGCAATCGGGTACCATGTGGAAGCGGCAGTGGCCGCATCCGACTCGCGAATCGACAACGGGGAGCTCCGGATGCGGCGAAACCTCGCCGACGCCCTGGGGGCGGCGCGGAGGATCGCTATTGACGTTGGCGCGGAGCGCGTCGAGGCGTTTGTCTCCGAGGACGCCGCACAGCCCTTTGTCGCCCGGGTGACGACGCAACCGGACGGCGAGCCCGTCCCGGACGCGCGTCTCGTCTTCAGCTTCCCGGAGCGCACCGGCGGCGGACGGACGGTCATTCGGAGCCGCACCGTCTCGGTCGACGCCGACGGGGAGGCGAGCTTCCAGCCTCCGCCACCGTCGACGGTGGGTAGCTCGACGGTGACGATTACCCTGGCAACCAGGGATCTTCTCAATCCCCTCGACTCAATTGAGGCGGTGGCCGAGGAGGAGATCACCGCGCTGCGAAGCGCTCTCCAGGACGTTCGCGCCTCCATTCAGTACGAGGTGCTCTCCCAGGCGCGGGAGATTCCCACCGGGATCGTCGTAATGGACACGGACATCGCGGGGAATCCCGTCGGTTCCGACAGTACCGCAACGGGCCTTGTCCAGGCCCTGTCGCAAAACGGTTTCTCCGTCAGAGTTCTCCCGTATGACGCCATGAATCTCGGCGACGGGAATCACCGGGATGTGGTCGGGGAGCTGAACGAGCGCTACGGCGATGAGGTGAACCGGGTCATCCTGGGGGTCGGGCGCATTGAGGAGTTCGATGAGTCCAACGGCTTCCTGGTGACGGTATCCGGCAGCGTCACGGCCTACGAGCTCTCCACGGGTCGCACGCTCTACGCCACCGAGGAGTTTCAGCGCAGCCGGGGCAGCTCCTCCTCCGGAGCCATTGCCGCGGCCTTCCGCAGCCTCGGCGCGAAGATCGGCGAAGCCCTTGCCGCGAACCTGCCCTAGAGGCGCTCTCCCCGCTTTGTTGGAACCACCCCTCCTCCCCGCTTTGTTGGAACCACCCCTCGGTCATGCGGCTCACGCGCAGCTCTGAGTGTTGACTATCAGGTCCGTTTCCCGGTCACCCCGGCGGGGTCGTTTGAAATGATTCCGTACACCGGCAGGCGCCGCGCCGATTCCGTGGCGCCCTCGGTCGGCAACCCTTCGAGAATATTCTGCTTCTCGTGAGGATCATCCACCGTCCAGACGAGCCGGGGGACCGTCGGGTAGGGCGGGCGTGACCGCCCCGCCTCCCGGGAGAAGACGTTGCGGTCCGGCTTGAGCAGCTCGTTCCCAAGAATGCGCTGCGACGCGGAGAAGCGCGTTGCGAGGGGTGCATCCCTGGCGGAGGTGTAAATGAGTGCGGTCGGGATGCGCCGTGTTCGCCTTCTGCTCCAGCGAACGGCGAAAGGATTGAACGACGAGAGAATGCAGGTGTGTGCGACGTCGAAACGGTCGATCACCTGCAGCACCGACTCCACCAGATGCCGCGCGGGATCCCCGGTGTGGCGTATCTTGAGCTCGATGTCGTAGATGACATCGCCGCGGAGGAGATCGAAGATGTCCTCCAGACGGGGCAGACGCTCACCCTTGAATGAGTCGCCGAACCAGCTTCCCACATCCAGGCGCCGCAGCTCCTCGAAGTCGGTGTCCTCGATCCGCAGGTCCACCCCGGCGACGCGTTCCAGATTCTCATCGTGACAGACAACGATCTCACCGGAGGCGCAGAGCTGCACGTCCAGCTCCACTCCCGGTACCTCGTGGCTGCGAATGGCTTCAAAGGCGGGCAGGGTGTTTTCAGGGGCAATGGCCGAGTACCCCCGGTGACCGAAGATGAGGGGTGCCTCGTCCGCCCGGGGCAGGATCCGTTGTGTGGCGGCTTCGACGCCGTGTTCGTTAGCCATCAAAACGCCCCGGTCAGGAAGATCGCCCGTCACCGGAGCGGTCGTCCGGTCGGTGCGATCCCTCCGGCTCGCCGGCGTCCGCTTCCGCAGCACCGCCTGCGGCGTCCTCGGATGCGACCTGCCGCTTCAGGCGCTCGAGCTCGCTTTCCACCTCGAGGTCGTCAATGGCCTTGTCCGCCTGATGGCTGTCTCCCACCACGCTTTCGAGGTTCTTCAGCAATGCCGAGGCGTTGACCGTCGTTTCGGTATGGGTGGCCAGTTTTCGCTTCAGCTCGTCGACATCGTTCTGAAGACTCTTTTCCTGCTCCGTGAGGGAGTCGAACTCATCCGCCAGCTCGCGGCAGCGGGCCAGCGCTTCCGCTTGAAGCTCCGGGCGGTCCTGTTCCCCGGCCAGGCGCGCCCGGCGTTCCCAGGTCTGAAAGTCCTCCTGCTTCGCGTCCTTCTGGCGGCGGATTTCCTGCAGTGCCTTGAGGTACTGAAGAACGTACTCCTTTGCCTCGCTGGAGCTCATGCCGGATAGGTCGAATTGATCAGCCATGCAGTTCCTCGTGGCCCATACCATAGCGCGACACCCTCGCGGTGTCACCACCCTCAGCACTCCTCATCCTGGTGCGCGTTGACACCGGGCGTCGGCGGCGGCGATAATCCGGGTGCGCAATGCCTGACAAGCGACGCTTCAAACGAACAGACTTCGAGACCGGCGGCACTCTCTGGGTGCGCGGCATCTCCATGCCCTTCACCCTCATCGACCTCTCCCTGAAGGGGGCGCTCATCAACCCCCGGGAGCCGGAGAAGATTGCGACGGGGGAGAGCGCGACCATCCACATCCAGTTGCCCCAGGGTGACGTCGCCATCCGGACTCAAGGCACCTGCGTTCACCGTGAGTACAACTACCTCGGCTTTCGATTCACCGTGATCGATGCGGACAGTATGGCCCACCTGCGCCGTCTTCTTGAGCTGAATCTCGGCGATGCAGCCGAGGTCGAGCACGAGCTCTCCTTCCTGGCCGGCGAGGGGACCGACCACCCCGACTCGTGACTGACGCCGAAATCCTGAGATCAGGTCTGGAACAGCTCGATGTAGCGCGCCCGGACGCCGCGGAGCGCCTGGAGCGGTACGCCCGGGAGATCCGCCTCTGGAATGCGAAGATCGACCTCGTATCGGATGAAGAAGCCCTGATCGTCCGTCATTTCCTGGACTCCCTATCCGTGCTTCCCGTCCTCCGGGAGCATGGGCTCATTTCATCGTCTCGTCTTGCAGATGCGGGCTCAGGAGCCGGTCTCCCGGGCATCCCCCTTGCCGTGGCATTGCCCGATGTGCAGGTCAGCCTGGTCGAGCGCTCAGGCCGCCGGGCGGGCTTTCTCCGGAGCACCATTGCCATCCTCGGGCTCCACAATGCGGAGGTTTTCCAGGGCGATCTTCGGCACCTCGACGCTGGCTCAGTCGACCTGTGCCTCTTCCGCGCGCTCACCGGGATGGGTGCGGATCTCGTTCGGGACCTCCGGCGAGCGGTCGGCTCCGGCGCGGTGCTCGCCTACGCGGGCCGCCGCTCCTCCGCGGATGAGACGGCGGAACTGCTGCGCCGCGGCTTCGCGGCGGTGGAGGTTGTGCCGGTAGCGGTTCCCTTTCTGGAGGCGGAACGCCACGCGGTGGTCGCAACGCAACCGTAGGGGCGCGGCCGACGCGACGGGCAGGCGCGCTGTCGGCGCCGCGGCCTACGCCTTGTTCAGGATGCGGGGCAGTTGCTGCTTGTCGATGAGGTCGATCAGTCGCGCTTCCACGAAGGTTACCGCCGATTCTGAGAACTCCCCGGCGGTAATGCAGAACCCGCGACCCGCCTTCAGCTCCTTGATGCGGCCGTGGAAGTCCCGCAGCATGAGCTCGCCGACGCTCCCGGTCGTACGGATGAAGCGGAAGAGAATGACATCGAACCATTTGGGGGTTTCAACTTCGCAGAGTATGTCGGCGTAGTCGTTCTTGTAGACCGAGACATCGGTGATCTTGGTACGGGACTCCGTAAAGAAGCTCGTTGCCACTTTGCGGCAGAGGGAGACGAATTCCGATGACGGCGCGATGAGAAATGTCTTCAGGCGTTCGTTGTTGTGGAGCTCACGATTGCGCTTGATCTGGTCCGATACGTCCTTGTAGTCGGGATTGACCCGCTGGATCTCCTCCAGCAACGGCAGCGCCCCGCCGACGTTCTGCCGGTTGATATGGGTCATCGCAAGGCGATACTTCAGCTCCAGGTCGACCTCGGGGTGGATGTTCTCGTGGCGAAGGCCGATCTCGAAGTCCATCTGCGCCTTCTCGAACTGTCGGCCCTTGTAGTGAATGCTCCCGGACATGAGCGCCGCCCGCGGGCCGAAGTCCGGATCGGGCCGCAGGTGAGTGAAGATGCGAACGGCCTGCTCGTTCTGGCCCAGCTCGAAGTAGGTCTGGCCCATTGCGTAGAGCGACTCCTTGTCGTCGGGCTGCGCGTCCACTACCTTTCGCAGCGCCTCCAGCGCCTCCTTGTAGTGGCGAATCCGGTAGAGGGCCAGTCCGAGATACTTCAGGGTCTGCTGATGATCCGGGTACTCCTCCCGGGCGGCACGAAGGAGATTGACCGCCTTCTCGTAGTTCTTCCGCTTGTACTCGAGGTATCCGAGGTTGTAGTTGAGCTCGAATCCCTCGGCGTTCAGGCTGCGGGCAACCACCAGGGACTTGTACGCCTCCTCGTTCTTGCCCAACTGGAGTGCCGACAGGGCGTACTTGAGGGTCGCATCGTATTCATCGACCTCAGTATTGGTGGCTGAGAGCTCGACCAGCATGGCGTAAGTGCGCATGGCCTTCTCCCAGTCCTTCTCATCATAGTGAACCTGCGCGATGGTCTGCAGCGCTTCGTGGTCCTTCGGATTCTGGGATAGTGCGCGATTGGCTTCCTTGAGGACAGCGCTCCGATCCTTCCGGCGGCTCTTCTTGTTGTTCTGCTTGTGGTTCGATCCGGAGCGTCGGATCATGGCGAACATGACGACAAGGAGCGCCGCAACGACGACGGCCAGGCCAGCAACGACCGCAATGAAGGTCGGACTCATGCTGGCATTATTTCGGAGCCCCCGAGGGGTGTCAAGAATGGTTAGACGCGAGCTGCCGGGTTGGGTTACGTTGACAACGCGCCGATAAAGACATAGGGTCATAAACGAAGACGCGAGGTACGTGGTGGCAAAGTCCTACATCGGCATCAGACTGGCAGACGGCCGGTTCTTTCCCATCTTTGATCGCAATCAATCCGGACGCAAACGGCTTGTACTGACCACCGTCAAGGACAATCAGGAAAGTGTCCAGATCGACCTCTATCGCGGCATCGGCGAGGAGATGAGCGAAGCCGAATACGTGGGCACGCTCGTAATCCAGAACGTCGAGCAGGCCACGGCCGGGGACCCTGAGATAAGTCTTGTCCTGGGGGTCGATGATCACGGCAACCTCAACGCTACCGCCGCCGATGAAAAATCCGGGGAATACGAAAGCCTTTCGGTCAGCCTTGAACCCGGCGTCGAGGAGGAGGCCGGCGACTTCGAGCTCACGGACTTCGACCTGGAAGAGGACATGGGCCTCGAAGAGCCCGAAGAGCCCGAGGAAGCCGAAGCGTCTGCCGCCGAAACCGCCGATGAGGGCGAGGCGCCCGCAGCTCCCGCAATGGCTGACGAAACTGAAGCGGGAACTGAAGCGGGAACTGAAGCGGGAATGGAAGACCTCGACTTCGAGGAGGAACTCGAGACCGATTTCGGCAATGAGCTGGAAGACTTCTCCTTTGACGATGAAGAGCTCTCCTTCGATGAGGGCGACGAGGTCCGGGAGGGCTCGGTCGCGCGTGGCGGAGAAGACGACACCTCCGATGATGGCACGAGCGAAGACGACACCTCCGGTGACAGCACCTCCGATGACGAGCGAGCGGACGAACGCATCGACCTTGATTCTCTGACCTTCGAGCCTGGTGAAGAGATTGTCGGCGAGGCCCAGGAGCTGGACGAAGACCTGGAGCAGGAGCTGGCAGGTCTTGCCGAAGAGGAAGAGCCCGGTTCCGAGGAAGCGCCCGGCCTGGAGGAAGAGCCCGGCCTGGAGGAAGAGCCGGCCGAGGAGGAGCAACCGGCAGAGGTCGAGGTCCCTTCCGACTTCGACATGGAACTCTCCACAGAGGACGAGGATTTCAGTTTTGACGAGACCGATCTCGAGATCCCCGCGGATGAAGAAATCGAGGCCGAGGACTTTGGGACCGAGGACTTCGATACCGAGGGCCTGGAAACCGGAGACTTCGAAACCGAAGGGCTCGATACCGAGCGGTTAGAAACCGAAGCGCTCGACGCCGGGGACTTCGAAACCGAAGAACTCGACACCGGGGAGTTCGACACCGGGGAGTTCGACACCGGGGAGTTCGACACCGGCGAGTTCGAGGAAGAGGGCGTTGGGGGCTACGATTACGAAGAAGCTGCGTCACCCCTCGGCGGTGAACAGAAGCAGACAGCGGCGGGTCCCGTCGAGATGGGCCCGGGCAACGTGCTCCTCTTTGTCGCTTTCATGATTCTCTCGTTGGCGGGTCTCGGCCTGCTGACGTATCTTGTATTCCTGGCGCTGCGAGGCCCGGATCTGCCGCCGCTTGTCGGTAGTATCGTGAACGGCATTACGGATGTCGTTCGCGCAGTTGCCGGTCGATTCTAAGCTACCAGCCTCATGACCATGTCTCGCGTCTTTCTGCTTGTCGTTCTCGGTACGTCCCTCATTGCAGCGAGTGGCTGCAGCGATCCCGGACTCTGGGGTCGCGAACCGACCGACGTCATGAATGACCTTTCCGCCGGGCGACACCAGTTCTTGCGGAACATCGATCCGCGGCAGTTGGAGAGCGCACCGATCTTCGCCCTTCACGAGGGGGCCGGATACTTCCTGGGCAAGGTGTACGAGGATCTCGGATTGCCGGAGGCGGCGCGCCACGCCTACGAAGAGCAACTCGAACGCGACACTGAACCGTACCGCCGCGAGGCGGTGATGGAGCTCCTCTCGGAGCCATGGCAGGAGGGGTCCGCCTCTGCGCGCCCGGCCGCCACCACCGACTCACCCAGGACCGACTCACCCGCCACCGACTCACCCAGGACCGACTCACCCGCCACCGGCGACGTTCGGATGCTTGCCGACGTTGCGGCGGAAGCGGTCTCCCGCTATCCGGATGACGAAGCGATTGTTCGTACCGCCCTGGAGGCGCTCTATGAACTACGGCGGTACGAACGCTTCATGAAGGTACTCAATGACGCGTCGGCGGGCGGCGCAAGCTCTGATGGGGCGACGGATCCCGGTGCAGCTACCGAAGTCGTTGCCGCTCTTCGCGGCGCTCATCCCGAGATCATGCTCATGGAGGCGGTTGCCCGGCACCAACTCAACCGGGAGGGGTGGGCGCCGCTCATACGGCGCGTTTTCGGAGAGTTCACCCGGCGGGATGAGCACAGCCGGCTCTTCCTTTACATTCACAACCACGACGACGTGGATGCGGCCTTTTCTCCCGCGGAGCACCTTCTCTTCCAGGGGAAGCACGCCCTGGTCGAGGGACGCTACCGGGATGCCGCGGAATTCTATCGGCGCCTTGCCGAGACGCCTGCCGACGGTGAAGCCACCGCCGGCGACGGTGGCGCGGACCCGGCGGGGTCGTTGGCCGACGAGCTTCCCGCGGACTACTGCACGGAGGCGCTCGTTGCGGACATGGGCGTAGCCTTCCGGGTTGCCAGGTACTACACCGTCGGTGTGCAGCTTCTCGAGGAGACAGGAGCTATCCTGGATGAGCCGGAGCGATTTGCCGTGGAGCTTGCCCGGGCGGAGTTGCTCTCCGCATCCGGTGACCGCTCCGCGGCACGCCGGACGATCGAGGAGTTGCTCTCTCGGGATCCGCCTGATCGGCTTGCCCGGCGCGCCTTCGGTGCCTACCTGGAGGTGCTCGCGCGGCTGGAGGTCGATCGAATACCCTTCGCGCTGCGGGAGCATCGGAGCCTGTGGCGAGCTCCCGGGGCGTACGCCGCCTTCTTCGACAATCTCACCGCCGACCTTGTCAGGACGCGGGACTGGTTCGTTCTTACCGCTCTGGTCGAGATCACAGAGGCGAACGGGCGCGGGGACATTGCCGAGCAGTACCGTCTGGCTCTGGCGGCGGCTCTGGAGTCCGGGCTCTTCCGGCCGGACCCGGAGAGTACCTTTGCGACGCTTCGCGGTATCCTGACGCCGGTGCTGGACGGCCGACGCCCCTACTACCGCCTCATGGCTACGGTGCTCCTGGATGAGGACGTTCCGGCGGTTCTCGAGGCAATGGCATCCGGTGCGGTCGTCGCTCCCGCCGATGACCGGGATCGGGCTGCACGCGTTCTGGCCGAGGGGTACCTGGAGTTCGGCCTGGCGTCCCGAGCCTACGCGCTCGGGCAGGAACACGGACGGACCTTTCCGCGGGAGCTCACCGCGGAGCTCTCGCGGCGCGCCGCCGCGGAGGGCGATCTCATCGTCTCAATACGGCTCGCAAGCCGGATCGGTACGTCCGAGTTCGACCGGGACGTGGTGGAGCTCCGGTACCCTCTGGGCTTCGCGGCCAGGGTAGATGAGGTCGTCGAGGCGCATGCTCTCGACCGGACCATCTTCTACGGAGTCATCCGGGAGGAGAGCCACTTTTCACCGACCATTGTCTCTCATGCCGGTGCGGTGGGGCTTGCCCAGCTCATGCCCTCGACGGCGCGCGACGTGGCGCGACGAATGCGGCTCACCGAGTACGAGCTCACCGACCCGGCGACGAACCTGTCCATCGGCGCGTACTATCTGGCGTACCTTCGCGGTCGCTTTCCGACGTATCTGCACGCCCTTGCGGCGTACAACGGCGGGCAGGGACGAGTCCGGCGGTGGCTTTCCAGCTTCGATCTTGAAGGTATGCTCTTCCACGAGGCGATTCCGCTGGCGGAAACGCGACACTATATTCGCAAGATTGTTGTGTCCGCCGCCTACTACGGATACCTTTATGACGAGCAATCCCCGCTGCGGCCGATAGAGCTGGTCTTTCCGGACCTGCAGTAGGCGGGGGCGACTGCGGCGGCCGACCGAGGCGGCTGACTGCGGCCGACTGCGGGAGCCTATTGCGGCCGAGTCAGGCGACCGACTGAGGCCGAGAGGGTCGGCCGGCCGGGGCGCGCGCCGGTCGAGATCCGGCGATAGAACCATACAATCAGGGAAAGGTCTTTACACAGCATGTCCGCAACGCAAGCACTCATTCTCGGCATTGTTCAGGGGATTACGGAGTTTCTGCCCGTTTCGAGCTCCGGTCATCTCCTGGTTCTCAAACACCTCTTCGGCTTGCAAGAGGTGCCGATTCTCTTCGATGTGCTCCTGCACATTGCGACGCTCTTCGTCGTGATCCTGGTGTTCCGAAAACGAATCGGGCGGATCCTGGCCGCAATCGGGCGCTGGATCGTCCGGCGGCACCGACAAGCCGACTCGGAGTATCTGCGACTGGCGGTGGTCGTCATTATCGCGAGCGTGTTCACCGGCGTCATGGGCATGGTGATCTCGGAGCTCGACTTCGCCTGGGATCCGCGGGTCGCCGGAGCGCTCTTCATTGTCACCGCGGTCATTCTGGTGGCCTCGCACTTTGCGAAGGGTACCACCGGATACGCCACGGTGGGCTTCAAGGAGGCGGCGATCACCGGCATTGCCCAGGGGTTCGGTGTCTTTCCCGGAATCTCCCGGTCGGGAATCACAATCTCCGGGGCGCTCTTCGCCGGCCTGAGCAGGGAGCGCGCCGGAGAGTTCGCCTTCATCATCTCGATTCCGGCGATCATCGGGGCGCTGGGCCTGACGCTGCGGGATGCCGGGGAGCTCGCTGCAGCCGTTCCGCCGGGTGCCCTCATTGCCGGCGTCGTTGCGGCGTTTGTGGTGGGGCTGGCATCGATCCTCCTGCTGCTCCGGATCGTCCGGCGCGCGAAGCTCTGGGTTTTCGCCTTCTATCTGGTGCCCCTGGGCATCGCAACGCTGATCCTGGCGTAGTGGGCCCCGGAACCTACCCGGAAGCGTGTTGATGGCGGTTTGCGCAAACGACGACTGCACCGTGATTTAGTTCGCTTCCGGAGAGGAGAAGTCGCCTTTGGGCGATCAGATCCGCCATACCCTGTTCGTAGCGGGACTTATCGGTTACGCATCAACAGGGTTGTGAGTAGGTTAGTTTGGACCGATACAGAAGGGAGGGGAGTAAGGACGTGATTGAGCGAAAGGGCAACTACGCCCTTTTTGCCGTACTCATATTGATTGCAGGATTCACCGCGTTCTCACTGGTGGCGGCCATGCCGGGCCCCGGATTCGGGGGCGTTCTCGGCATCCTGACCGCGCCGGGGGCATTCCTCTACCGCAGCTTCCATGTGGGCGCCTTCTTCGTCCCGGCCTTCCTGGGCCTCCACGCACTCCTCTCGGTGCAGCGCCCCTTCCCGGCGCGCGCCTTCCACCTGACCAACTTTGCGGTCGCGCCCTTCCTCACCGGAAGCGTCACCCTCCGCCTCCTCGTCGGCCCCGCCGCCGGCGACGCCCCGGCAACGCGGTGGCTCATCGAGATCTTCTCGCGCTCCGGCGCCGCCATTCTCCTGGCCCTCACCACCGCGCTGGCGCTTCTCTTCATCATCCAGCAACTCCAGCGCCGCCGCTTCGCTTCCGACACAACCTCCTCCGCCGACGCAGATGAGGACGATACCCTCGCCGGCCGGACGCGCCGTGTCGCCGCCCTTCTGACCGCTTCATCTTCAAGGGACGATGCCCACGGCCACACCGCCACGGGCCCCCCGTTCGACGGGGCTGCCTCGGCGGCGGACACGGAGCGCACCGCGCGGGAGGACGCAGCGCCGGGCGACACCGCACGGCATGACGTCACGAGGGAGAACAACGCCTCTACGGCGGCCATGTGGGAGGATGAGGAGCTTCCCATCCTCGAGCCCGTCGAGGAGGAGTCGGCGAACGACGACGAGCTCGCGGACGACGACGAGCTCGCGGACAAGGACGAGTCCGCGGACGAGGACGAGGCCGGAGATCTCAGCGACGATTCCGAGATCATCCTCGGCGAGTGGGAGGCGGTGGAGCCGTCGGACGCCGCGGCGGAGCTCACCGACCACGACGGCAACGGCCGCAACGGCCACTCCGCAGAGGCCGGTGCCGCCGTCGAAGACGGCTTCTACGATGATGAGGACGACGAGGAGGATCTCGCCTTCTCCGGGGAGGAGCTTGCCGGGGCGCCGCGCGGATTCGCCGGGGGCGCCGACTACGATCTTCCCATCGACGGCGTCCTTCGCCAGTACGAGGAGTACGGCTACTGGCAGATCGACGAGGACACCCGCCACGCCGCGGAGGTCCTTCGGGTCACCCTGGAAGAGTTCAACATCCAGGCGGAGGTGACGGGCATCCGCAAGGGGCCGGTCATCACCATGTTCGAAATTCTCCCGGCGCCGGGGGTGAAACTTGCCAAGATCACGAACCTCGCCGACAACATTGCCCTCCGCTTAGCCGCATCCAGTGTTCGGATTGTTGCGCCCATACCAGGGAAGCACGCCGTAGGCATCGAGATCCCAAACAAGCAGCGCCACATTGTCTCTTTTGCCGAGCTCATTCAGGAGGATGACTTCTTCGACGCGAAGCGGGAGATTCCCCTGGCGATCGGCAAGGACATTCCCGGGGATGCGCAGATCGTCGATCTGACCAAGACGCCCCACCTCCTCATTGCCGGCGCCACCGGCAGCGGGAAGTCCGTGTGCGTGAACTCCATCATCTGCTCGATTCTGTATCGGCGGTCTCCTGCGGAAGTGCGGCTCATGCTCATCGACCCGAAGATCGTTGAGCTGAAGTTCTACAACGACATTCCGCACCTGCTCACGCCGGTCATCACCGACCCGAAGCGCGCCTTCCAGGCGCTGCAGTACTGCATCTACGAGATGGAGCGGCGCTACAGCCTCCTGGACGCCGTCGGAGTCCGGGACGTCCGCGCCTACAATGAGAAGATCCACCGGCGCAACCTCGCCATGGAGCATCTGCCCTACATCGTGGTCATTGTGGATGAGTTCGCCGACCTCATGGCCACCAGCGGCAAGGAGCTCGAGTCCACGGTGGCGCGGCTGGCCGCCATGTCCCGGGCCGTCGGCATCCACCTGGTCCTGGCGACGCAGCGCCCCTCCACCGACGTCATCACCGGCCTCATCAAGGCGAACATCCCCTCCCGGGTCGCCTTCATGGTTTCGAGCAAAGTCGACTCGCGCATCATAATTGACGCCGTCGGCGCCGAGAAGCTCCTCGGCCAGGGAGACATGCTCCTCACCTCCGCGTGGGATCCCTTCCCGAAGCGCATCCAGGGCGCCTTCCTCGCCGACGAGGAGGTCGAGCGCGTCGTGGAGTACGTGAAGCAGTACGGTGAGCCCGACTACATTGACGACGAGATCTTCATTGATGAAGAGGATGAGCACGAGTTCCAGCAGGAGCTCGAAGACCCCCTCCTGGAGAAGGCGATCGACATTGTCGTCTCCGCCAACAAAGCTTCCGCATCTTACATCCAGCGGCGTCTGAAGGTCGGCTACAACCGCGCCGCCCGCATGGTCGAGGAGATGGAACGCCTCGGCATCGTCGGCCCCCAGCAGGGGAGCAAACCCCGGGACATCATCGGGCGGCCCGAACAGTAGCCGCGCGAGCGGGCCGGCAGTCTCCACTACCGAGTCGTTCGCGCTGCCGCACCGCAGTGGCGGCGCTAGATCTTCACCACATCCCCCACCCCGAGAAACCGTACCCGCTCTCCGAGCGCCTCGTGGAGTACCGCCGCCCCCCGCTGCCCGGAGCAGTGTATCGGGGCGATCCACTCCGGGTCGTACTCGCGCAGGCCGGCAATGGTGTGCTCCAGCCGTGCATCACTCGCGCCGGTGGTGTGCAGGCCGCCGATGATGGCGCGGACCCGGACCGGCTCCGTCCGCTCCGGCGCCGGCCCCGCTCCGCCGCCCTCCCGGCCCAACTGCGCTACCAGCGCCGACGCGTGGTCCAGGGTGTTGAGAAGGCCTGCGTGGCAGCAGCCGCAGATGAGGGAGAAGGCGCCGTCGGTGTGCAGCACGATCAGCGAGAGGTCGTCCGGCATGGCGTCCTCCACGACGGCACCGTCCCGCTCCGCGAAGAAGCCGGCAACGGCCTCTTCCTCGAGGCGGTGGTGCCGCGGCACCTCGCCGGTCGTCCAGAGATCCGGCGCCACCTCTACGGGGTCCGTTGAGAAATGCATCTCAAAGCCGGCTACTTCCAGCGCCTCCCGGGAGAAGG
The DNA here is from genome assembly GCA_964654185.1 of uncultured Spirochaetaceae bacterium. GTDB lineage: Bacteria > Spirochaetota > Spirochaetia > DSM-27196 > PWMO01 > CAYFQV01. Next base: position 25,231 of record CAZZIE010000029.1, read on the forward strand.
GCGCGCCGATTTCCCGGCGGCCCGGCTGCAGCTTGAGCTTGGTCTCGAAGAGTGCCGGGTGGGCGTGGAGGGGCAATGGCGCTCGACGGCCGGCGCCGCTCCCGCCCGCCCTCATGGCCGCCCGGCGGGCCTCGGCGAGCGCCATGAGGCCGCCTGTGTGGTCGTAGTGGCCGTGGCTGAGGATCACTCCTTCAACTTCACTGAGATCGATGCCCACGGCGCCGGCGTTGTGCACGAGGGTCTCACCGTTCTGGCCGGTGTCGAAGAGCAGGGATGTCGGCGGGCCCTGGCCGATTGGCGGGCCCTGGCCGATTGGCGGGCCCTGGCTGGTTGCCGGCCCCTGGCCGGTTGCCGGCCCCTGGGCCGGCCGCGGCTCCTGGTCGGTCCGCGAGCGCGAGGCTTCGGGTACCCCGGGGGTGCGTGCCAGATGAAACGCCAGGCCGTGCTCGGCGAGCTTTCCGGCGCCGCTGACGTAGTTGTTCACCAGGACCGTGAGTTGCCAGGCGTGGGGAACGACGGCGAGATTGCTGCTCATGATCCAATGGTACCACGACGCGGTGACGGGTCGGGAGTTCCACTACAAATGCGGGCTGCCCCTTGCAGAAACCAAGTATCATTGTAATAATGAAGCATATTGGCTTTTTTGGATTGTGATGGTGCCTCCTACTGAGCACGCCCTCATGAAGAGCCGTCGCGGGTTCTTTGCAGTGATAATCCTTGTGGCCCTGGCGCTGATTCCACTGCCCGACAATGTGAGTGCTGAGGAGCTCGTCTTCAACTCGAGCTACTCGCCGCCCTACACGACGGATGATCACGACGGGATTCTCGAAGAGATTCTCCGGGAGGCGTGCCGGCGGGCGGGGCACGCGGCTTCCTTCCGGAACCTGCCGGCGGAGCGCGCCCTTCTGGATGCGGAGTCCGGCGTTGCGGACGGGGTGGTCGCCCGAATCGACGGCATGGAGCGCATGTACCCGAGCCTGGTCATGGTTCCCTCCGCTACCATTCCGTCCCGGGACTTCGTGGCCTTCTCTCGTGAGGCTCTGCCGCCGATTCGCGAGTGGGAGGACCTGGCGCCGTACAACATTGCGTATGTCCGCGGGTGGAAGATTATAGAGAATCGCATTCCCGACGCCGAAAGCGCTCTGGCGCTGGACTCTACCCAGCGAGCCTTCATGCTCCTGGCGCGCGACCGCACCGACGTCGTGATCAACGCGCGCCTTGACGGACTGGTCATGGCCGACCGCCTGGGCATCGAGGACGTGCGGGTTCACGAGCCACCGCTGGCATCTCTGAGTTTGTACCCCTACCTGCACCGCAGGAACGTAGACATCGTCCCTGATCTTGCTGCCGCCCTTGATGCCATGAAGGCGGACGGTACATTCCAGCGGATCTACGACACCGCCATGAGCGCGTACTGACCCGGATCAAGACCCATGTCGCCGACCAGGAGTTCCGGCACATCTTCCGAACCTGCGCATTCCAATGACCCCGTCGGTGGGGCGGCCCTCTCCGCGGATCGCAGGCGACGCCGCGTGGGCGCCAGACTCGTGCGCCACGCCCTGCTCATTGGGCTTGTCGTCATGGCGGTCAGCACCGGCGTCAGCGTGGCGATCGAGTACGCCCGGGGTACGCGCCGCATGGAGGAGCTCCTGAGCAAGATCCCCGAAACGGAGATCGCCGCGATCACCGACTCCGTCTGGATTGCGGACAATCGCATGCTCGCCACGCACATGATCGCCCTCATCCGGCAGCCCTTCGTCTCCCACGCGGCGGTCTACACCGATCAGGACGGCATTGTCTCCGTCGGAGCCAGGCCCCCGGACCGGCACGCGATCGTCCGGGAGTACGAGCTGACTTATGCATATGCCGGCGAGGGCCGCCGAATCGGGACGTTGCGCGTTCTCGCCGACCGCGGTGTCGTCCTGAACCGCGCCGTCGGTGTGGGGCTTCTCGCCTCCATCTACCCGGCCATCACCATTGCGGTGGTTGGGTTCTTCCTCTACGTCGGGTTTCACCGAATCGTCATCCGGCGCCTCGTCTTCATCTCCAACTTCCTGCGAAGCTTCGACACCGGGTACGAGGAGCGCAGCCTGATGCTGCCGTCCGGTCCGCCGCGGCAGCGCCGCCCCCATGACGAGCTCGACGACGTAGCCGACGCCGTCGAGAGCCTGCGCATCTCCCTGAACCAGCGCCACGAGGAGCTCCAGCGCGCCTACGAAGTCGTCTCCCGGGAGGTTGACGCGAAGACGCGGGAGCTTCAGCTCACCAACCGCACCCTGGAGCAGCAGATCGAGGAGCTCGAGAAGACGAAGGCTGAGCTCACCAGTGCCAATGAATCCAAGACGATGTTTCTGGCCAACGTGAGCCATGAGCTGCGAACGCCCCTCACCGGGATCATCGGGTTGGCAGGGCTCTTCGAGCGTACCGAGATGGATGAGACCCAGCGCAGGTATGCCTCGGCGATCCGGGAGTCCGCCGCATCGCTCCTGGCGCTCGTCGACGACCTCCTCGACTTCTCCAGGATGGAGGCGGACCGCGTCGAGATCAGCCGGGGACCCATGGATGTGCGCAGCACCCTGGCGGCGCTCATGCAGCTCTTCCAGCCCACCGCCGACCGCAACGAGTGCACCGTTGAGTCCCAGGTGGCGGAGGATGTGCCGGATGTGATTGTGGCCGACAGTCTGAGGATTCAGCAGGTGCTGCGCAATCTCGTGGGGAACGCCATCAAGTTCACTCCGGGCGGCCGCGTCCGTGTGACCCTGGAGGTGGTTGGAGGCGTAGGCCGCGACGACACCGTCGCGGTGGAAGGCTCGGCACGTATGCTCCGGTTCGCCGTGGCGGATAACGGCATCGGCATTCCGGATGAGGCGAAACCTCGCCTCTTTGAGAGCTTCTACCAGGCCCAGGGGGCCTGCGCCGGGAAGCACACCGGCACCGGCCTGGGACTGGCCATCTCGAAGCGCCTGGTTACCATGATGGGTGGCGAGATCGGATTCGAGAGCACGGTAGGCGAGGGGAGTACCTTCTTCTTCACGCTGCCCATCGAAGTTCCGGCGGAGGCCGGGCGGACCGAGCCCGGTGCGGAGCGCGGTGCCGGGCCCACCGGCGCGACCGGGACGGCGCCGGAGGGCGAGGCGGCCGCGGCAGATCTCGGGACTGCGGAGATCCCCGAGCCGGCCCGTCCGCTCAACGTGCTCCTGGGAGAGGACAACGCCATCAACCGCCTCTATCTTGAGCGCTTGCTCCGGCTCGAGGGACACCACGTCACCGTGGCGGCGGACGGCTACGCGGTTCTCGACGCCCTGGAGCTGGCCGACTTCGATGTAATTCTCATGGACATTCAGATGCCCGGGCTCGACGGGGTGGAGGCCACCAGACGCATACGGGTCTCCTCCGACGTCCCGATTGTCGCGCTGACGGCGTACGCCCGGGAGAGCGACGTTGCCGCTTTCATGGAGGCGGGCATGACCGCCGTCGTCACCAAGCCGATCCGGGAACGGCAGCTCCGGCGCATCCTGGCCGAGGTGGTTTCCTGAGCGAGCGAGGGTGACCAGGCGAGGGTAATCAGGCGATGCTGCCGCGGAGGCGGGAGCGGCTGCCGCGGAGGCGGGAGCGGCTGCCGCGGAGGCGGGAGCGACCGCCGCCGGGGCCGGCTCAGGGGCGAACTCCGGGCCGGTCTCCGTCAGAACCTGCGGCGCCGCGTGTCCGGGGCGACTGTGCCTGCCGTGAGGGCGGCGCGAAGGGCCGCGAAGGTCGGTGCATCCGCGTCGAAGGTGAACGTGCGGGTTCCCACGTCGTCGAGATAGTGGGCGTCGGAATCGGTAATGATCGGGTAGTCCCGTGTGTCGACGGGGCAGGGGTCCTTCGTGATTTCCACGGCGTCGTAGCCGCCTTCCGGCAGGAAGCCGAGTTGCGACCAGACGCTGTGCATACTGCGGTCAATGTGGGCGGGGATGAAGAGGCCCCCCAGGGCGTGGCACGCCTCCAGGGTCTCCTCCATGGACCAGGAGACCGCGCTCACCAGGTACTTGTCCACCTCTCCCAGGATGACGTCCTGCGCATCCACGTAGACCTGATCCCCGAAGCGCTCGGGGTCGTTGGGTATCGCCGGCAGTACCTCGTATACCTGACTGCTCATGGTCAACGCCGCAGCGGTGTCCTGAAAGAGGCACAGGACGTGGAGCTCTTCCCGGGTGGTCACCTCCAGACCGTAGAGGGCTGCGACACCCTCGCGTCGGCACGCCTCGCCGAAGGCCGGGGTGTTCAGGGCGCTGTTGTGGTCGGTCAGGGCGATCAGGTCCACCCCGCGCTCCCGGGCGGTACGCGCCAGGGCGGCAGGCGAGTTGTCCAGGTCGCCGCAGGGGCTCAGGCAGGAGTGGATGTGCAGATCCGCCCGAACGGTCATGGTCCCGGCGCGCGGCCCTGGTCACCCGGGGAGTGTGCACCGCCGTCCGCCGCAAAGCCCAGGGCGGTGTAGATCTCGCCGCTGACGGTGAACTGGTCCTTGCCCGTGAGGAAGACCCCGATCTCCTGAGAGCGCGCGGCCTCGATCATGTCATCCGGGATGGGGCGGTTGTTGCAGATGATGAGCGCGGAGATGTCCGCCATGGAGGACACCGCCACGGCGTTCTTGTGGGCCTGAATGGTAATGAGAACGCTCTTGCCCGTGCCGTTGGCCATGACATCGCTCATGAGGTCGGATGTGTACCCCGACTCCGCCGTCGCATCGGCGAACTGATCCTGCACGCACTCATATCCGAAGGATGCTGCCAGCTCCGAAATGGTCACGTCCTGCTACCTCCCGTTGTCGTTTCCTCGGCGTTCGCCGCACTGCTCGGCGTTTCCGCCCGCTCGGGAACCCGGATGGTCGCCCGGACCACGGTCCCCTGATCGCTGCTTTCAATGTCGAATTCGTCCGCGACGCGTCGGACGTTGGGCAGCCCCATGCCGGCGCCGAAGCCCAGGGAGCGCACCCACTCCGTTGCGGTGGAGAACCCTTCCTCCATGGCCGCCTCGACGTCGGGGATGCCGGGTCCGGTGTCCGAGGCGGTAATGGTGATAGCATCTCCCTGCCAGTGAAAGGCCATGGTACCGCCGTCGGAGTGAACTACCTGGTTGAGCTCCAGCTCGTAGGCGGCAACGGCGGCGCGGCGGATCACCTTGGGATCGAGCTCCGCCTCCTTGAGGATCTTCTTGATCTCCAGCGAAGCCTTCCCGGCGTTCTCGAAGTCGAAGGTACGCGTCGTGAACTCGCGATAGGTACCAGCCGCCGGCGGTTCACCGTGAGCATCGCCTGCAACACTCTCTTCCAACTGCTCCACATGCTTGTTGACTTCCAGAAGCAGTGACACGATCACGTCGCGGCTGGTGAGAATTCCGACGAGCTCCTTGTGCTTGTTGAGGACCGGGAAGCGGCCGAACTTGTACTTGTCCAGATAGGAGATGCCAAAGGACAGCGGCATGTCGTCTTCCAGGACAATGAGATTGCGGGTCATCCGTCGCTCGGCGGGATCCTCGATGTAGCCGCCGTCGAGGGCGCGCAGGACATCATCCATGCTGATCATGCCCAGGAGGCGATTGCCTTCGGTAATGGGCACCCCGGTAATGCCGTTCTGCTTCATGATTCCCTGGACGGCGCGGAGAGAGGTCTGCGGCCGCGCCGTCAGGAGCTCCGTGGTCATGACGTCCTTGATCTTGAGCCGGAAGATGAGCTCCAGAACGAAGGGCGGAGAGTCGTCCGCGTCAATCGGAAGAGTCTGCATGCTTCTCCTTCAGCTCGTCGATCGTCAGGGCGAGGTTGTCCGGTTTCCGCATGCGGACCAGGTAGAAGAGGTTCTCTATCTCGAGGCCGATGTTGACGTTGTGCACGGTGCACTGGATCGGACAGTTGAACTTGTCGCACTTCCCGGCGCACTTGAGCTCCACCGCGGCAAAGTTCAGGAAGCCGCGGATTCCCGCGTCGAGCATGACGTCGAAGACCGCAGTGGCCTGATTGTTCGGCACCGCGAGAATTCCCACCTCGATGTTGTTCTCCTGGACGAACTCTTTGAGGTCGGACAGGGGCAGGACGGGAATGTCCGCGTTGGAATCGAGCTTCTCCGGGTCGGTGTCGAAGCCCGCAGCGATCTGAATTCCCTCCTTGGGGAACTCCCGGTACGCCATGAGGGCGCCGCCGATCCGCCCGCACCCCACCACGATGATCTTCTGGACCTCTTTCTTTCCCAGAACGGAGGAGATCTCCGAGATCAGGACATCGACGTTGTAGCCGCCGCGTTTGTTCCCGGGGATGCTGAGGGTTGAGAAGTCCTTGCGCACCACCGCCGGGGTCACACCGATGGCGTCACCGAGGTTGTTGGAGAAGATCTTCACGAAGCCGAGGGTCTTGAGCTGTTCCAGAACGCGAAGGTACCGCGCCAGGCGAAGGACGATTCCCTGATTGAGCACTGAATCCATTGTTGCGCTCTCGTTCACATTAAGGTAGACTTTCTCTAAATAATCGCACAACCGGCGAATTACGTGCAAGATGCAGTTTTATTGTAATGGTATTGCCAAAAAACAACGCAATACATACAATAAAAACGTATCGATTCCATTACGTGTTCTCCGTTTGAACAGGGGGTCCCATGTCGTCCGTTATTCAGGAAGACGTGCAACTTCCGGCAGATGTCCAGCAGTTTGTTGAAGATTGGAAGGACAAGCCGGGCAATCTCATCATGGTGCTTCACGCCGTTCAGGAGCATTACGGCTACGTTCCTCGCCAGGTGGCCATGAAGCTGGCCAAAGAGCTGGAGATTCCACTGGCGAAGATCTACGGCGTCATCACCTTCTACCACTACTTCAAGACCAACAAACCCGGCCGCAACAGAATGGCGGTCTGCATGGGGACGGCGTGCTACCTCAAGGGCGCCGGTGACATTGTTGAAGAGGTCGAGAACCTGCTGGACATCACCGTCGGCGATACCACCGAGGACGACGAGTTCAGCATGGATGCGGTGCGCTGCGTCGGGTGCTGCGGCCTTGCACCGGTCCTCACCGTGAACGGCGAGGTCTACGGCAAGGTCGACAAAGACCGCCTGCCGGACATCATCGCAAAGCACCGCGGGAAGTAGTGCACTACACCCTCTGTGACTACGTCCTGGACGTCTTTCAGAACGCCCTGGAGGCGGGATCTGAGCACACGGAGGTGGATTGGGCGGAGACGGTGACCGAGACGGCCGCCGACGGCGCGGCCGGTGAGGCGGGCGCCCCGGGCGGGGCCGGCGCGGGCGCGGGCGCCCCGGGCGGCGCGCCGTCGGCCAGGGCCCCGGGCGGCGCGGGCGACAGTGCCGCCGACGGCGCGGCGGATCCCCGGCGCGTTGCATACGCCGCGCCGCCGCACATTGTGGCGGTGACGGTGCGCGACACCGGCCACGGCATGAGCGAGGATCAACGCCGCCGGGCCATGGATCCCTTCCAGACGGACGGGATCAAACACCCGGAGCGGCACGTGGGATTGGGCCTGCCCTTTCTCGCACACATAGTGGAAGCCACCGGCGGGAAGCTGACGGTGGACTCCAGAGTCGGTGAGGGAACGACGGTCGCCTTTGAGGTCGACGTTTCCAACATCGACGCCCCGCCGGTAGGGGACGTACCGGGCACCTTCCTGCAGATGTTCTGCTTCGAAGGTGACTACGAGGTCGTTGTTCGACGGTCACGGCGGATTGCGCCGGAGCGCGTCGGTTCGCCGCGGGCGCTGCGGGATGCCGCCGGCGGTTCGCCGGCGCAGCGCGACGGGCCGGGCGCCGAGTCGGGTGACCAGGCCCGGAGCTACGAGCTCTCGCGACGCGAGTTGCGGGCTGCCCTCGGTGACCTGGAGACAACGGCCTCACTATCGCTACTACAGCAATTCCTTGTGCAGCACGAGGCGGTGTTGCACGGCGTGGAGGTTTGAAGCATGGCCAAGATGACCCTCGATGACTTGAAGCGCCTGCGCGACGAGAAGCGGCGCGAGCTGGAGATGAGGGATACCGAGAACAAGTCGGCGCAAGTCATAGTCGGCATGGGGACCAGCGGCATTGCCAACGGTGCGAAGGAGACCCTCGCGGCCTTCCTGGATGAGCTCGAGAAGGAGGGCCTGACATCAGTGGCCGTCCGTCAAACCGGGAGTCTGGGCCTCGATCATGCGGAGCCCACCGTCGAGGTGCGGACTCAGGACATGCCCACCGTGATCTACGGTCGCGTGGATGATGCCGTTGCGCGCCGCATTGTCCACAAGCACATCATTGGGAAAGAGTTGCTCGAAGATCACATCTACGACCGCCCCGCGCCGGACATCGTGGAGGAGTAGGAATGGCATACAAGCAGTACATACTGGTCTGCGGCGGCACCGGGTGCATGTCCAGCAGTGCCGACGAGATCTACAAGACCTTTGTGCACGAAATCGAGACACACAACCTCATGCAGGACGTGCAGGTCGTGCGCACGGGATGCTTCGGTTTCTGCGAACAGGGTCCCATTGTGAAGGTACTTCCGGAAGAGGCCTTCTACGTGCAGGTGAAGCCCGAAGATGCCCCCGAGATTGTTGCCGAACAGTGCATCAAGGGGCGCCCGGTGGAGCGCCTGCTCTACAAGGAGCAGGAGCACAAGGAGCACGCCCGCATTGAGGACATGAGCTTCTATCAGAAGCAGTTCCGGATTGTTCTGCGCAACTGCGGCTTCATCAATCCCGAGAATATCGATGAGTACATTGCCCGGGACGGCTACGCCGCCCTGGCGAAGGCGATCAGCGAGATGTCCGCGGATGACATCATCGCCGAGCTGAAGGAGTCCGGTCTTCGCGGACGCGGCGGTGCCGGCTTCCCGACCTGGATGAAGTGGAAGTTCTCCAAGGACGTCGCGGATGAGCCCAAGTATGTCGTGTGTAACGCCGACGAGGGCGACCCCGGCGCCTACATGGACCGCAGTGTCCTCGAAGGCGATCCCCACTCGGTCCTCGAGGCCATGGCGATTGCCGGCTACACCGTCGGGGCGACCCGCGGATTCATCTACGTCCGCGCGGAGTATCCCCTGGCCATTGACCGTCTCAAGAAGGCGATCGCGGACGCCAAGGAGTACGGACTCCTGGGCGACAACATCCTTGGAAGCGACTTCTCCTTCGACATGGAGATCCGCCTTGGTGCGGGAGCCTTTGTCTGCGGAGAGGAGACCGCCCTGCTGGCCTCCATTGAAGGTGAGCGCGGCATGCCGCGACCCCGGCCGCCCTTCCCGGCGGTGAAGGGGCTCTGGGATCAGCCGACGGTCATCAACAACGTTGAGACCTTCGCCAACATTCCGGTGATCATCACCCGCGGCGGCAAGTGGTTCGCCAAGGTCGGTACGGAGAAATCGACGGGGACCAAGGTCTTCGCTCTCACCGGCAAAATCAACAATTCCGGCCTCATTGAAGTGCCCATGGGGACGCCGCTTCGCGACATCGTCTACAGCATTGGCGGCGGCATTCCCAATGAAAAGGCCTTCAAGGCGGTTCAGACCGGCGGTCCCTCCGGCGGTGTGGTTACGGCGGATTACATCGATACGCCGATCGACTACGAGCACCTTCAGGAGCTCGGCTCCATCATGGGCTCCGGCGGCATGATCGTCATGGACGAGGACGACTGTATCGTCGACGTCGCAAAGTTCTACCTGGGCTTCACCGTGGAGGAGTCCTGCGGCAAGTGCGCCCCCTGTCGGGTCGGCGGCCGAAAGCTCTACAACATCCTGGACAAGATCTCCAAAGGGCAGGGCACCATGGAGGATCTCGACCGGATCGAGTCGATCAGCTACGCCATGCAGCGGGCATCTCTCTGTGGACTCGGACAGACCGCGCCCAACCCGGTCGTATCGTCCCTGACCTACTTCAAGGACGAGTATCTTGCCCACATTCAGGATCAGACGTGTCCCTCCGGGTCGTGTAAGGATCTGGTGAAGTACGAGATTCTCCCGGACAAGTGTATCGGGTGCACCCTCTGCGCCAGGAACTGCCCGGTGAACTGCATCAGCGGTGAGCGCAAGCAGCCTCACGTCATCGACCAGAGCATCTGCATCAAGTGCGGCAGGTGCTACGAAGTCTGCAAATTCGGCGCTGTGGCCAGGAAGTAGCAGGAGATAGCAATGAGCATGATTACGTGCCAAGTGAACGGAATAGATGTACAGGTCGAGGAAGGGAGCTCCATGCTCGACGCGGCCCGCAAGGCCAACGTCAACGTCCCGGTCCTCTGTTACCACCCGGACCTTCCGCCCTGGGGCGCCTGCGGCCTCTGCGTGGTGAAGGTTGAGGGTTCCCGGAAGATGATGCGCGCCTGTGCAACCGAGGTCACCGAGGGAATGAAGCTCGTGACCCACGACCCGGAACTCCATCAGGTGCGGCGGACCACCCTGGAGATGATCCTCTCCACCCACCCGAACTCCTGCCTCACCTGCGCCCGGAACGGTACCTGTGAGCTGCAGAATCTGGCAGCGGACTTCGGTATCCGGGAGCAACCCTACGAGATGAACGTGCAGGAGATCGCGCAGGACAACTCCACGCCGTCCATCGTGCTGAACCCTGAGAAGTGCGTGAAGTGCGGCCGCTGCGTGAACGTATGTCAGGAGATGCAGGGGGTATTCGCCCTCGAGTTCCTCGACCGCGGCGATGGGGTTCGCATGGCCCCCGCGGCAGACGTCGCCCTCAACGACAGTCCCTGCATCAAGTGCGGCCAGTGCTCGGCTCACTGCCCGGTCGGTGCGATCTTCGAGAAGGACGACACCGCCCAGGTCATGAACGCCATTCGCAACCCGAAGCTCCGGAAGGTTGTGCAGATTGCACCGGCGGTTCGTGTCGCCCTGGGTGAGTCCTTTGGAATGGAGCCCGGTGAGCTCTCAACCGGCAAGATCTACGCCGCATTGCGACGCCTCGGATTCGACGTGGTCTTCGACACCAACTTCGGCGCGGACCTGACCATCATGGAGGAGGGCACGGAGTTCGTCCGGCGCTTCGCCAACGGCGAAGGAGAGCTTCCGCTTATCACGACGTGCTGTCCCTCCTGGGTCGACTACATGGAGAAGTTC
>CAZZIE010000030.1:0-36163 GCA_964654185.1 uncultured Spirochaetaceae bacterium
GTCCGGTGCGGGAGCGTGCGGTGTGGGAGCGTTCATTCCCGCCGCCCGGAGGGAGCGGTAGAGGAGATTGCGCGACTTGCGGTCCGCGCGATTGGTGACGGTGCAGGTGTTCAGGACGTAGACATCGGCGCCCTTTTCGAAGGGCACGATGGTGTATCCCGCCTTCTCGAAGTCCGCCGCCAGGGAGTCCGTCTCGTACTGGTTGAGCTTGCACCCAAGCGTCTGGAAGGCGACCCGCGGAGATCGCGGCTCGCGGTCGGGTTCGCCGACGGGCTCACCGACAGGTTCGCCGTCCGCCATGGCGGCCCGCCCGCGTGGCAGATGCGACCGGCCGTCCGCACCTTCACCCCGCGCCGGGGCGCTATCCGAGGCGGAGGTTCGAGAGGGCGTGGCGGGTTCCGGTGGGTCGTCAGTAGACATCGATCTCAAGGTCTTCAATTACTCGCAGATCCGTTGTTATGCGGCGGCATCCCCGCTATGAGGCGACGCTTACCGATGCCTCCGCGCGGACCAGCTTACCGGTAAGGGAGAGTTCCGCGCAGTCGGTAATGCGGAGGCGGGCAAAGCTGCCGATCAGCGCTTCGTCGTCGCCGGGGAAGCGGACAATCAGCCGGCCTTCGGTCTTGGCGGTGAGATGGCCGGGCTTGCGGTCGCGTCCCTCGACGAGGACCGTCACTTCCGTGCCGATGAGGGAGCGATTGTACTCGTGGGAGATCCGCTTCAACACCTCGGAAAGCTCGGCGTGGCGGCGCTTCTTCTCCTCCTGGGGCACGTCGTCCTCCCAGCGGGCGCTTGCGGCGCCGGGCCGAGGCGAGTACATGGCGATGTACGCCATGTTGTACCGGAACTCCTCCATGGCGGCGCGGGTGCGCTCGAACTGCTCCTCCGTCTCGCCGGCAAAGCCGACGATGATATCCGTGAAGAGGGTCGCCTCGGGAAGTATGCGGTGAATGCTCTCGATGATCTCCCGGTACCGGTCGGTGCCGTGGTTGCGGTTCATCCGCATGAGCACCTTGTCGTCGCCGGACTGAATGGGCAGGTGAATCTGCTGCGCCAGGTGCTCGTACTCGGCAATCGCCTCCAGGACCTCGTCGGTCATATCGCGCGGATGCGGTGAGGTAAAATAGACCCAGAACTTCCTGCCGCTGCGCCGGCCGAGCTCACCCACCTCCCGCAGGAGCTCCGGAAAGGTGATCTCACTCGATCGTTTGTCCAGCCCGTAGGAGTTCACGTTCTGTCCGAGGAGCGTAATGGCCTTGTACCCCCGATCGACGAGTTCCTGCACCTCCGCCAGGATCTCCGCCGACGGGCGCGACACCTCACGCCCCCGGGTGTACGGCACGGCGCAGAAGGTGCAGAACTTGTCACATCCGTTCTGAATGGGCACATAGGCCTCAAAGGACGATGTATACGTCGGCCTGATCCGCCAGTAGTCCTTCCGTGGATCGCCGGGGCCATCCGTCACCGCCGCGGCGAAGTCGGCGGCGAGGGCGGAAGCGCCGCCCTCGTCGGGGCCGCCCGCGGAGCCGGGGCCGGCGGGCTCGGTGGTGGGCTCGGTGGCGGTGGGCCGGTCGGCGTCCCTGTACGACGCTTCCACCGCAGCAGGGGAGACCACCCCGTACTGGAGGATCATGTCGGGCAGCTGCGGCAGCTCCTGGATGGCGAAGACGAAGTCGAAGCGCTTGAGGAACTTCTCCCGGTCCGCCGGAAGAATGCACCCTGAGGCGAAGGTGATGAGGTGCTTCTCCTGTTTCCACTCGTTCCACCGGTGGATCTTCGAGTACACCTTGTCTATGGCTTTCTGCCGCACCGAGCAGGCAACAATGCCGAGAAGATTGGCCTCCTCCTCGACGTCGGTTCGCTCATATCCCAGCTCCTCCAGGACGGAGCGAATCCGCTCGGAATCGGAAAGGTTCATCTGGCAACCCAATGGCACCAGGCAGTACTTCATGCGTGCTGTCCTCACTCGGTCTTCAATTCACCGCGCGAACATGTTGCTGCTGCGGCGGCCGCTCAGAAGTAAACCTCCGCGTGAATAGCGTCCGATGCGACGCCGAAGCCGCGCAGGATGTCGTAGCTCTCGTAGATCATGTCGCAATTCCCGCAGAGATAGCAACGGGTGTCCGGGCCGATCCGATGGTGTTGTGCGTGGTGTCGCAGATAATCGGTCGTTCGTCCCCGGAAATCGCCTCCCGCTTCACGGGATACACATGCAACCCGGCGGTCGGCGCGGTACTCGTCCCAGTCATAGAGCTCCCGCCGATATCGCACGCCCTGGATGATCGTGTAGTCGAGTTCAGGGTACGCCCTCACGAAGGATCGGAAGGGAGCGATCCCCGTCCCCGTCGACACGAAGAGGTGTGAAGACTCCCGCTCCTCCTGCGGAATGGTGAAGAAGCCGAAGGGGCCCTCCACGCGAAGTTTCGCTCCCGCACAAAGCGCGCCGAGCTTCCGGGACACCAATCCCTGGTCCACACGACGAACCAGGATTTCCAGCACATCGTCCTCGGGAGCGGTATAGATCGAGTACTCCCGCATCTCTATGTCGTCGACCATGCCGACGTTGACGTATTGCCCCGGTTCGAAGCGAAGTCCATCATCCTCCAGACCAACTGCGAAGGTGGTCTCCGTCAACCACCGGATGTACCGAACCTCACGGGTAAGCTGCTGTCGGGTGCTGTAGGTGACTGTGGCCATGTGGGGCCAGTATACAAATACCACCAAATCAGTCAAGAAAGCTGCCCGCCGGCAACGGCCCGCGGATCACCGCTCCTGCCGGCTACCGCCCCAGGGGGCACCGCCCCGGGGTCACCGCTCCGGGGGCACCGCCCCGGGGGCGGCCGGTCCGCCGGTCCCGCAGGATCGCGCCGAAGAATAATCGCGCAGCGGGGTGGGAAAAAAACTTGACGGGAATTGTTACCTGTGCTCGTCTCCGTGGTTTGTTTATATGCAGTTGCTCTTTCTGCCTCCATTGTTTTGGTTTCATTTTTGCTGTGGCTCCCAGGGGTTTCACCTCCTTTCCCCTGGGGGCTTTTTTTTGATCTACTCAGAAGCCTGTTGATGGCAGTTCGCCGAAATCGCGACGGTACGGTGACTTGGCGCGTTTGGGGAGAGTGAGAGTCGCTTTTCGCCGCTCGCACCCGCCAAGCTCTGTTCCCAGAGCGACTTACCAGTTCAGCGTCAACAAGCTTGTGAGTAGGTTCAGGAGAGGGCGGTTTCGGCAATGGTGGAATAGGTCGGTCCCCGCGAAGAGAGCTTACTCTCCACCAGTTCAACCTTCTCAACCGGTATCTGAGCCGACGTCTCTTTCAGTTGCTCTTCCGCCGCCGCGGCAAACTCCGTGAAGGCGTGGGCGACTTCGCCCCGGCGCGCCTTCTTTCGGGCGTATCCCACCGTGATGTGCGGATGGTAGGGGCGGGTATCGAGCTCGAACCCCAATTCTTCCAGTGGCCCGGACAGCGCCCGGTAGATCTCCGCCAGGATCTCCGCTTCATCTTCGATCCCCACCCAGAGCACGCGAGGTCGCTGCGCGGAGGGAAAGGCGCCGGCCCGGCCGAGGAGCGTGCGCCCCGGTGAGACGGATCTCACGGCCTCTCCCGCAGCCGCAATGATCTCCGGAACGAGTTCCTCCTCGGTGTCTCCGAGGAAGTGCAGGGTGATGTGAAGGTTTTCCGGGCGGACCCAGCGGAGAGCATTTTCGACGTCTCGTTTTTCTGCGGCCTGCTGCACCGTCGTCAGGAGGTCAATGACCGCCCGGGGCAGTCGCACCCCGAGGAAGAGCCGTTTTGTGGACATGGAGCAAACGTAGTATCTTCATTGCGAGCCGGTCAACGCGGCTGCAGGCGCCGCCGGTGCGCTCCCCGCACGAGAAGCCCCGGTGCACGGCGGCAGACGCGACAACCGCGAGGGGTCCCGAGGGGTAGTGTCACGCCCGGCCGATGTAAGATAATGTAGCTGCAGGTCTTAGTGGAACACAGATGAGCTTCGGAAGCGACAACGACACCGGACAGGATCAAGACATCTCGAGAGACTCGTCCCAGGGCACACCGTCCGGGAACGGCGCGGCCGGCAACGAGGCCGCCGCGGGCAACGGTGTCCCTGCAGGCAAGGGGGCTGCGGCCGGCAACGAGGCCGCCGCGGGCAACGGGTCGCGAAACGGCTCCCCCCACTGGGAGATGGAGCTGCGGCAGCAGATCGAGGAATACTATCTGCCGCGGCAGCTCGTAAACGCCATCTTCGAGCACGGCGGCATTCCGAAGCGCTCGTATATCACTACCATGGGCATCGCCTTCCTGGATGTCGCCGACTACACCTACATGTCGAAGTTCCTGAGTCCTCAGGAGAATCAGCAGGTCCTCAACGGGCTCTATGCCGCCTTCAACAGCGTGCTCAAACGGCACGGTGGATACCTGAACAAGATCGAAGGCGACAGCGTCATGTTCCACTACGGCGGTCTGACCGACCCTAAGGCGCAAGAGCTCGAAGGTCGATACCTGGTGCGGTACATCGCCAAGGAGCTGTTCTACACCTGCGTCGAGCTCCAGCGGGTCACCGTGCTCTTCAACCAGGCGAACGACCGCTTTCTCTACGAGCATGAGAGTCAGGAGGCGCGGCAGGAGCTCGAACGCGCCTTCGACATCGTCTCTACTCTGAGATCGATGACTGAGATCTCCTCGCTTAACGCCCTGTTCCAGATCCGGGTGCGGATCGGCGCAAGCATGGGGGAGGTGACCCTGGGCAACTTCGGCCCCGAGGGAGCCAAGCAGTGGGATGTCGTCGGTCTGCCGGTCATCAACGCGAAGCGCATGGAGACCACCGCACCCATCGGGGGATTGCGCATCTCCGAGGAGCTCTACGACATTCTGGAAGAGACCGGCGTCGCGGACGATTACTACTTCCGCTTCAAGAAGGAGGCGCAGGCGCTCTTCGGCTACTACCGCGACATCACGAAGGAAGAGCTCTTTCAGTTCAGCAATGTCCTCCTTCGGGAGAAGAAGGGTGCCGCCTTCCGCACCTACAGCGTCCAGGTGAACCCGGGCCTGCCCGAGGGTGTTCAGCAGCAGGTCGAGCTCCTCTTCCAACAGGGGCAATCCGGGGCGGACCGTATTGTCGATCTGGTCCAGTACTATCGCGGTAACCGCTTCGTGACCCGCGCCATTGAGGAGGTCTTTCGTCGCCGCTCGATCGAGCTGCGAAAGGACTACCTCTTCAGCAAGATCTATCCCAAGAAGTACAAGGTTCTCTCCGGCCAGTTCGGCCACGATCAGGATCGGATCCGGGACTTCATTGACGGCAACTTCTCGCTTTTCGATCTTCTACAGGAACTGGGGCGCTATCAGGACACCGTGAAACAGGGTGTAGGTCGCGGCGATACGGAGCCGGCGGAGTTCGAGGACTACGAGAGTTACCTCGACGAGCGGGAACGAATCCTCCTGGAGGACTTCGAGCGAAGCAAGCGAGCCATGGTGGAGAAGGCGTACTTCTACAACGTGGTCTACCCCCTGGTCTTCGACAGTCTGCGGTCAAGCATTCTGGAGTATCAGAGTCGTCTCGAAGACGTCCACGTCCTGGCGTAGCAATCCCAACACGATTTCAAAAAGGGAGTCTCTCATGTCCGACTTTGCTGGGAAGAGCTATCTCGTCGTGGGCGGAAGCAGCGGCATCGGGTTGGCGACGGCGCAACACCTCGCCGAAGCCGGTGCCACGGTACTGGTATGGAGTCGCCACGTCGGCGACGAGCTCAGAACCCTCCTGGATGGCAACAACTCCGTCAGCCATCACGAGGTTGATGTCATAGACGATGGTGACGTCGCCGATGCGGAGATCCCGAATGAGCTCGACGGTGTCGTCTACTGCCCCGGAAGCATTACCCTGGGTTCATTCCGACAGCTCAAGAGCGAACAGTACCGGAATGACTTCGAGATCAACGTCGTCGGCGCCGTCAACGTTCTCAAGAAGTGCCTTCAGCCCCTGGCCCGGGGCGGCGGTGGAAGCGTCGTGCTCTTCAGCACGGTCGCCGTTCGGATTGGGCTTTCCTTCCACGCATCAATAGCGGCGGCGAAGGGAGCGGTTGAGGGACTGGCGAAGAGTCTGGCCGCGGAGCTCGCGGGAAAGAACGTACGGGTGAACGTGATTGCACCCTCCGCCACCGACACGCCCCTGGCCGCGGGCATCCTCGGTTCGGAGCAGAAGCGGCAGTCCTCCGCCGAGCGCCATCCGCTGAAGCGAGTCGGTGACGCCGGCGAGGTTGCCGAGGCCGTGGGCTTTCTCCTTTCCGATAAGGCGGGATGGGTGACCGGGCAGGTTCTCGGCATCGACGGCGGGCTCGCCTCGGTGCGGCCCTAGCGATTGCTTCGCTTGCGCTCAAGACCCGGCCGGTCGGGGCCGGATCAGCCGGCGCGGCGCTCGGACTCTCGCAGGGGATTCCACGGTGAGAGCAGCCGGCTTGCCTCGTCCTCCGTACCGGAGAGGGCGGGCAGAATTCGCCGAAGCGCCGCGTGGGCGCCGTAGATGTTCGGCGCCATTGGGCCGAGCTCCAGCTCTGCCAGAGCAGATGTCACGAAGAAACCGCGTTCCCACCTCAGAAAGCGATCTATCGCCGGGTAGCCCTCCGAGTTGAGGGGAAGCCCCGCATCCCCGGAGATCGCCGCAAGGAGCTCACGCCGCGGCGGGCCGGGATCGAACCCGGTTGCAAGAACTACGCGGTCGGTCTCATGCACACCGCCTCCCCGCAGGCCCAGGCGAAGGCCGGAGCCCCTGGGGGTGGCGCCGTCGACATCGTCCTGAATGAATTGAATCGTGCCGGCCTCGACGGCGGCGTTGAGGCCCCGGGCTACGTCCCAGGGGATGGTGCCCGGGGTGCGGGCGGACCGTATGGCCTGGAGTCGCTCTGCGGCGGTCGGCAGTGCCAGGAAGCCGCTGAGACAGCGCGGGCCCATGAAGCACGGGTCGGAGTCGAAATGGGCAACGCGAATGGGATGCCGCGAGAGAAGCGTGACCCGCCTTCCGCCGTCGCCGAGGGAGAGGGCGGTCTGCACGGCGCTGATGCCGCCGCCGACCACCGTGATCTCCCGCGCGGCGTGCCCGGCGCCGGAGGCGTCACCCTCGCTGAGGTCGTCCCGTCTCTCGGGGTCGCCGTTTGCGGTGGGGCCGGGCCGAGCGAAGACGTGATTGACCGGGGCGTGCGCGGGCAACTGCGCAGCCCAATCGGGGAAGCGCGGCTCTTCCGAGCGCCCGACCGCCAGTACGACGTTCCGGGCAGGTACATCGCCGTTGTCGGTGTGGACGATCCACCCCGTTTCCGGTGCATTGCCGGTGTCGACGCCGCGTTCCACCCTTTGGGGGCGTTTCGCGGCCACCCCGCGCTGAGCCGCCGTGCGGCCGGCCGGAGCCGCACGCTCTACCGTCATTGCGCGGCCCTTCAGGAGTCGCCGATCCACCCCACTCCGGGCAATGATCTCGCTCGCGTGGCGATTGAAGAGTTCGAGGGTCGGCCGGGAGTAGGGCTGGAGGAAGTGATCCTCAGTGAAACCCCGGGCGCGGGCGTAGCCGCGGAGGGCGTGGAAGTCATCCGTCATGTTGTGGCTGCTCGTAGACCGGAGGAAACGCATCCCGCACCGGGCGGTGTTCCGATGCCACAGGTGAAGGGGCGCGGGCCAGGGATCTATCAGTGCGAGTCGCTCCGGGGTGGTCCACCCGCGGGCAACCAGGTTGCAGGCCAGGAAGGCGCCGTGGATTCCGGCGCCAATGAAGACGATATCGTACACATGCTCACTATACCGACGGCGGATGCGCCGGGTAAACCGTGACAACTACTGACCGAAGTGAGGACCGCAGAGTGGTGTGCGATCGTGCCGCGACATCACTATATTAGCGCGGGAGGCCTTTTATGATTACAAAAAGTATCAGGTTACTGCGTATGCCCCGAGCACCTCGTGTGCCCCGCGTGCCCCGTGCGCTGGTTCCCGCTGTGCTCTTCGCGCTCATCCTCTCTTCCTGCGCGACGACCGGAGAAGCACCTCTCGAGGAGTTGAGCTCCGCCTACCCGGATCCGACACTCTCCCCGGCGGAAGTGGTTCGCATTCAGATGGAAGCGTTCCAGGGGAACAACAGTGAGAATCAGGGCATTCGCATAGCATTCCGATTCGCATCGCCGGGCAACAAGGAGGCGACGGGGCCCCTGCCGCGTTTCGTCGTCCTGATGAATCAACCGGAGTATCGGCCCATGCTCAACGCGGAGTCGCTGATTGTAGGGGTGCCAACAACCCAGGGACCCATATCCCGGGTGCGTGTCGACCTCCTCGGGCCGGAGGGCCGGCCCGCTTCCTACTACTTCTACCTTGTTCGCCATATCCTCCCGGGTTGCCGCGGGTGCTGGCTGACTCAGGGCGTCGAGGTGGTTCCCGCGCCGCAAGACGAGAGCGTATAATTCAAGGCATGGAAACAGACGTACTCGTTGTCGGAAGCGGTCACAATGGACTCGTGGCTGCGGCGTACCTCGCGAAGTGGGGCTACCGGGTGCTTGTCCTTGAGCGGCGCAATACCATTGGCGGCGCGGTATGTACCGAAGAGATGTTCGGCGGATTCAAGCTTGACGTCGGGGGCTCTCTCCACTTCATGATCCATCACACCCCGATCGTGAAGGATCTGGAGCTGACGCGGTACGGCCTGGAATACATTCCCCTCGACCCGTTCATGACCGCCCCTTTCGAAGATGGGAGCTCGATCAGCTTCTACCAGGACCTCGACCGCACCTGCTGCAGCATCGCAAAGGTTTCGGAGCGCGATGCAGAGGCGTACCGGGAGTTCGTCGAGGACTGGCAGCCACTGAACGAAGCGGTCTTCGAGCTCTTTCAGATGCCGCCGACGCTTGCGAATGTCGGACGGAAGCTCTTCCTCAATCGAGTCGACAAGGGGAAGGGCGCCCGCTACGACCGCGTGCGGAGACTCCTGCAGGGCTACGGTACCTTTCTGGACGAGTACTTCGAGAGTGAGAAGCTCAAAGCCGCACTGGCGTGGTGGGGCGCCCAGAGCGGCCCTCCTCCCATTGACGCGGTCTCAGCGGAGTTCGTCGGGTGGCACTCCATTATTCACAAGCAGGGTCCCGCCCGGCCCCGTGGCGGATCAGGCATGCTGACCCAGGCGTTGCGCGGGTACATTGAAGATCACGGTGGTACAGTCCGCTCCAACAGCGAGGTCAGACGAATCCTCACCGAGGGCGGCCGCGCCGTCGGCGTGGAGACCGCTGCGGGTGAACGGATTACCGCGAAGCGCGTCATCTCCAACGCCCACGTCTGGGTGACCTTCCTTGACCTCCTGGACGGTCAGATTCCGGGTGAGCTCGCCCGAAAGATCCGGTCGATCCATGTGGGCAACGGCTTCGGTATGGCCCTCCGCTGCGCCATGGACGATCTGCCCCGGTACAACGTCTCCGACGTCGGCAACGACGAAGTCGTGACGGGGCTCCAGCTCCTCTGTCCGACTCGACAGTATCTGGACGATGCCTTTGGCGACTACCTGCGGAAGGAGCCGTCCCGCGAGCCCGCCGCGATCGGCATGACCTTCAGCAAGGTGGACGAGACGCTGGCTCCTTCCGGGAAGCACGTATTCTTCGTCTGGGGCCAATGGTATCCCTACGAGTTGCGTGACGGCGCGTCCTGGGAGGCCATCAAGGAAGCGGAGACGGAGAAGCTCCTGGGTGTCGTTGAGCGGTATGCGCCGGGAACGCGCAACAAGGTCCGTGACATCTACGTCCAGACACCCGATGTCATCTCGGAGAAGCACAACATGCCCCGGGCGAACGTCATGCACGTCGAGATGGTCCCGCACCAGATGTTCAGCCTCCGGCCGATCCCCGAGCTCGCCGGGTACGCCACGCCGGTGAAGAACCTCTACATGGCGAACGCGGGCATGCATCCAGGGGGCGGCATCTTCGGGGCGCCGGGGTACAACTGCGCGCAGGTGGTGCGATCGAGTTTGCGGCGCCGCCTCTTCTGAGGCCGCGCGACGGCTACGTACTCATCGTTCTCTAATATCTTGCTGATTGGATGTACCGGCCGCCGCTCACCAGGTGGCGGCAGGCGTTTGACCTGAGCGTGTGAACGTCGCACCTTTGGGTTCGGCGAAGCGTTGCAGTACCATGAATGAGGATGCCTTCTGCTACAACAACCTCTCGGCTCTCTTTGAGCGGGCACCCGTCCATGAGCTGGGTGACCCGGATCGCTACGTCATCTTCAGCGACCTCCACATGGGGGACGGCGGTCGATCCGACGATTTTGCGCCCAACGCCGAACTCTTTGCCTCGGTACTGCGCGATCACTACCTGCAACACGGCTACTCCCTGATCCTGAACGGGGACGTCGAAGATCTGCAGCGCTTTCCCGCCGGCGCCGTCGAGGAGCGGTGGAGACCCGTTTATGAGATCTTCGCGGAGTTCCGGGACGGCCCGGGATTGCACTGGTTGATCGGCAACCACGACAAGCGCCGCCTGCATCATCCCCACCCGGAGTTCCCCGTCGAGGAGGCACTGGTCTTCGAGTACGGCTCCGATCTGCTGTTCATCTTCCACGGGCACCAGAGTATGGCAGCCTATGAGAAACACAACGCCTGGGTCGGCTTCGTCCTGAAATACATTGCCACGCCGCTGCGCATCAAGAACTACGAGGTCTCCCACAACAGCGTGAAGCGTTTTCGGACCGAGAGGCGCGTCTACGACTTCGCTACGAGCAAGCGCGTGCTCGCAGTGATCGGCCACACCCATCGGCCGCTCTTTGAGTCCATGTCGAAGGTCGACTCGGTGAAGTTCGAGGTGGAGCGTCTCTGCCGGAAGTATCCGAAGGCGGACACCCGCAAGCGCGAGCGCATTGAGTCGAAGATAGCGACCTTCAAGGAGGAACTCAGCCGCATCCTCGACCAGGACGAGGACGACCCCGACAAGTCGAGCCTGTACAGCGAGAATCTGGTCGTTCCATCGGTCTTCAATTCCGGGTGCGTCCTGGGGAAACGCGGCATTACCGCCCTGGAAATCGACCACGGTAAGATCCGTCTGGTTCACTGGTTCGATGCGACCCGGACCAAGCGCTACCTGCAGTATCGTGACTACCGGACCGATCGTCTGGATGACAGTGACTATCACCGCGTCGTCATCAAGTCCGACAGTCTTTCCTACGTTCTGTCCCGAATAAAGCTTCTTGCGTGAGTGGCGCGGCGATTCGGGGCGGACGGGCGCTGGTGGCCCATCGTTGGGCGCGCGCCTGGTCCATGGCTCGGCGCGCCACCCGGGAGCCGCGCGGCGGCGCAGCTCCTGCCGCCGCCGATCAGTCGAGAACGGTGATCTCGACGCGGCGGTTTCTCGCGCGGCCCTCAGCGGTTGCGTTATCGCCGATAGGCTCGGTGCCGCCGCGTCCCTCGAAGATGAAGCGTCCCGCCGGGATCCCGCGCTGGACGAGCTCGTCCACGACAGCCTCCGCGCGTTCCACCGAGAGCTGCTGCTGCCCCTCGGGGCGTCCGACGTCGGCGGTGTGGCCGACGACGAGGAAGGTCTTGTCCTGCGGCACCTGCTTGAGGGCTCGGGCGATAGAATCCAGCCGGCCGTAGTCCTCCGAGAGGATCACAGCCCGGTCGGGTTCGAAGTTGATGTTCTGAATCCGCAGCTGCACCCCTTCGTCGACGGACTGCACCTGGACATCCTGGATGCGCTCCCGCTCCAGATCCTGCTGCAGCCGCTCGGCAATGCGCGCCCGGTTCATGGGAGTCGGCGTATCCACGAAGGTGAGGGCGAAGCCCTCGAAGCGCAGAGTGTCGCGGCTCGCGAAGGTGTAGGTCTCATCGATCCGGTCCCGTATCAGAACGATGCTGCCGGTTTCCACGTCAATGAGGATCGACGCCTGGTGTGACCCGGAGATCCGCCGGAGGTCCGGGTCGCCGTCGGGGTCGTCACCGGGGTTGTAGCGCAGTGCGTACTGCGCCGTAATTGAGTGAACCCTGCGGCCGTAGTATTCGGTGATACCGTCGTAGTGGTAGCCGGCGTAGAAGTCCACCCGCGTGAAAGTGCCTTTCCAGAGGGGATCCACGAGCATCCACCCCGGGGACTCCCAGGCGTCGCCCTCCTCGATCTCTTCCCGGGGAATCACCGGGAAGCCGCGGCGGCGCGGAAGGGGTTGCTCCGGCGGCGCCTCGTAGAAACCGTCTCCGTGGAGGGTAACCGTGACCTCCCGGGAGCGGTCGACGCGCTTCGCCACTGAGAGCATGTTGCGCAGGGTCTGCTCGTATTGATAGAGCTCACCCCGGTACTCCGCGGGCAGTACCCCGTCGCTTCGGTCGCGGAGGGTCGCCCGGACTTCCCGGAAGACGTGTCCCCGGTAGGCCCCGCCGTCGTGTCGCGCAAGATTGAATCGGGTGGTGACGGTGTACCGGGGCGCCCCCGGCGAAATGAAGACCGGGTAGAGGGTGAATTCGTCGCCGGTCTGGGCGTGCGCCGGAGTTGCCGCTGCGCCGGCGGTAAGCATGACGAGCCACGCGGCGAGAAGGGCGGGGAAGGGCATCGTCCCTCTGAGGCGATGTGCGCCTGCCGGAGCGCCCGGGCGACGCACGCCTGCCGGCGTGCCCGTTGTGCCTGCGGCGCCGGTTCGGCCGCCCTTCGGGGAGCTTGCGCTCCGGCGGGCGCCGCTACTGCGATGCCCGCCGCTGATTCCTGTTGATCTCCGCATATCGGTAACAGTCTACCAGATGGTCGTTCACCATGCCGATTGCCTGCATGTGCGCATAGATAATGGTGCTTCCCACGAAGGAGAAGCCGCGCTGCTTGAGGTCCTTGCTGAGTGCATCGGACTTCGCTGTGGTTGCGGGCACCTCGTCCAGTCGCTTCCAGGCATTCACCAGGGGGCGGCCGTCAACGAAGCGCCAGATGTAGGCGTCAAAGCTGCCGAACTCCTCCTGGACGGCCAGGAACCGCTGTGCGTTGGAGACCGCAGAGGCGATCTTCCGTTTGTTCCGGATGATCCCCGTGTCTTCCCGGAGCCGCTCCTGATCCGCCTCGGTGAACCGCGCCACCGCCTCCGGATCGAACTCGGCGAAGGCGCGGCGATAGCCCTCCCGGCGCCCAAGGATGGTGCGCCAGCTCAAGCCCGCCTGAGCACCCTCCAGAATGAGAAACTCGAAGTGACGCCGGTCGTCGTGGACCGGGACGCCCCACTCATTGTCGTGGTACCGGACATAGAGGGGATCGGTGCCGCACCAGGGGCAGCGGTGCAGTCCGTCGGGGTGCTCAAGGACCTGTTTTTCCAGGATCGGCTCCTTTGTCGCCGGGTCCGGCCTCGCGGCGCGCATCGCCGGCGTCTGTCCGCCCGTCCGCCGGCGGCCGCGCCCCGCGGCGCGGAAGGCCGGCCTAGCGGGCGCGTCGCGCCGACCTGGAGGCCGCGAGGCGCGGCCTCCAGGCGTCACCCTGTCAGCTCCGCTGGATCTCCAGGATGGCGCCGCCGAAGGTGAAGCCGCCGCCGAAGGCGGTGAGGCCGAAGTAGCGACGGTCACCGGGTTCGGGCAGGACCTCCTCCAGGCACAGCGGAATGGTGCTCGAGGAGGTGTTTCCGTTGTACCGGATGTTGCTGTACATCTTCTCTTCCGGCGCCTTCATGCGCTGCCGTACCGCGTTGATGATGCGCTGATTCGCCTGGTGCGGCACAATGAGGTCCAGGTCGCCTTCGCCGATGCCCGCGATCTCACAGGCGCGGCGCAGGCTGAGGATGAGATCCTTGACCGCTTCGACAAAGACCTTCGGCCCGTTCATGGAGATCTTCTGATCCTCGTCGGAGGGCACCTTGAGGAGCGAGCCGTCCTCGCCGGTGGCGCCGAGATAGGGTCGATGCAACTTCGCCCGCACCGTCGCTCCACCGCGTCCCAGGGGGCGGCCGCCGCCGTCCATGGCGGTGACCAGGGTTGCCGTTGCAGCGTCACCAAAGATCGGCGCGGTTCCAGGATCGGTCGGGTCGATCCGCGGAGAGAGGGACTCAGTCGTGACCACCAGCACCGACTGCTCAGGGTTGCTGTTCACCATGTCGTAGGCGTTCTGGAGGGCGTAGATGTAGCCGGTGCAGGCGGCATTGACATCGTAGGCGGGTGCGAGGAACTCCTCTCCGTTGGCGAGATCCATCTGGATGAGGGTGGCCATGGAGGGGGTGTGGTACGTCGGCGTCTCGGTTGCGACAATGATCATGTCTATGTCGTCCCGGCTCAGCCCGAGGCCATCCAGGAGTTTTCGGCTGGCCGCGGAACCCAGGGTGACGCCGTTCTCTCCCTCTCCGAACCAGTAGCGCGTTTCGATTCCCATGCGCTTCACCACGTCGTCGGGGGCCCAGTCGGGAATGCTCGCGACGATCTCCTCGTTGGTGACCAGACGGGAGCCCTTTACACCGGCAACCCCGGCGACACCAATGGTGAGCTCCTCGGCGCCGCGCCGACGCGTCACCGCAACTCCCGCACCCGGTGCGCGGGCCGGCCCCGCCGACACGGTGGCCGCCTCGACCCCCGTGATGATCGGCTCGCCGGGCTCTTCCCGGGTCGGCTGCTTGAGATTGCCGTCGGCATCGTCCCCTTCAGTCTTCACTCTCACGATGGGCGTTCCCACCTTGACCATGTCGCCCTGTGAGACGAGGAGCTCCTCCACCGTCCCGGAGACGGGGGATCTGAGCTCGACAGCGGCCTTGTCCGCCTCCAGGTCGGCGACGACGGCGCCGGACTCGACGGCGGCTCCCGGCTCGATGTGCCACTCGATGACGGTGATCGACTCATCCGAAGGGCTCGAACCGATCGCTTCGACGAGGTAGGTTCCCTTCTGCAACGCTTCCGGCAGCTTCCAGTGGATCTCTCCGCCGAGCATGTCGACGGCGGTCTCGAGAGTGCGCTTGTATGAGGGCAGCACCTCGAGCTGGTTACCGAAGTTGCACGGAACGTAGGTGTCGGCCCGCGTGACCCGGCGCATCTCGATGTGGTGCTTGCTCCGCTCCGCGACGGTCGCCAGGACCTCCCCGCCCATGCCGGCGGTGTGGTTGTCCTCATGGACGACAATGAGGCGGCCGGTCTTTTCGGCGCTCTGCACCACCGCTTCGATATCCCAGGGAACAATGCTGCGAAGGTCAATTACTTCACTCTCCACCCCGACCGCGCTCAGGGAGTCCGCGGCTTTCGCGCAGAGGCCCACGGTGTTCCCCCAGCCGACGAAGGTGACGTCCGTTCCCTCGCGAACGGTGCGAGCCTTGCCGATCGGAACGAAGTGCTTGCCCACGTCCGGCGAGGTGGCGTTACCCCGGTCGTTGAGGAGGCTCTTCGGGTAGAAGAAGAGGGTGGGGCGGCCCGACTCGAAGGCGGCATTGAGCATGCCCGCGGCGTCCCCGGCGGTGGCGGGCATGAAGACGTCGACCCCCGGGGTGTGGGCGGCAATGGCCTCCATGCTGCTGGCGTGGAAGGGGCCGAGTCCGGGCTTGTAGGCACCGCAGGTGATCATGACGATGACCGGGGCCTCCCAGGCGCCGTCGGAGCGCCACCACATGCTTCCCAGCTCCGAGAAGACCTGATTGTAGGCGATGGGCAGAAAGTCGGCGAACTGCAGGAATGCCACCGGGCGCTTCCCTGCGAGGGCCTGTCCGACGGAGACACCCAGGATGCTCGCCTCGGCGAGGGGAGAGTTGCGCACCCGGCCGGGATAGCGCTCGGTGAGCCCCTTGGTGACGCCGAAAACGTCCCCCTTGGGATCCTCAATGTCCTCTCCGAAGAGCTGAACGCGGTCGTCCTTCTCCATTCGGGCGTTCAGAACCTCGCGAATTGCCTCCAGCATGGTGATGCGCTGCTGGCCGTTGTCTCCGGAGGGAGAGCCATGGTACTCGCTTGCGCTGTCGTGGAAGCGCGGTTCGAGGGGCTTGACCGCGGTGTGGATGGGCTGGGGATCCGGCGTCCGCTGGGCGCGGTAGGCCTCTTCCCGGACCTGTTCGCGGACCTCATCGGCAATCTGATCGAGCTCCGCCTCGGAGACGCCATTCTCCAGGAGGTAGGTCTTGGCGTGGATAAGGGGGTCGCCCCCTTTCTGTACCTTATCGATCTCGTCCGCCGTGCGGTACATCCGCTGATCATCGGCGTTGGTGTGGTTGGAGAGGCGGTCGACCTCGAAGAGGATGATCTCAGGACGGCGGGACTCCCGCATCTCCGTTACAACGTCCTGAAAGACCTTGTAGACCTCCGCGGGATGACGCCCGTCGACGCGGCGAATGGGAATCCCGTAGAAGTGCTCCTGCGGGCCCTCGGGGGTGGAGTAGAAGGTCTGGTTCTTCGTCTTGGTGGAGATGGCGAAGGCGTTGTCCTGAACCATGAAGAGCACCGGCAGCTGATCCCGAACCGCTTGAGCAACGCCTTCGAGCACCTCACCCTGCTGGGTCATGCCCTCACCGAGTCCGCACAGCACTATGGGCCGTTCCGGCCCGTCCTTGACGACGGAGGCAACTCCGGCTGCCTGCAGAGCGCTGTTGCCCACCGGTCCCACGAGACTCAACACGTTGAGCTCGGGGGCGCTCATGTGGGCGTTCATCTGGCGTCCCCGGGAGTGGGAGCCGTCCTTGTTGAAGGTGCTCAGGAAGAACTGCTCCATGGAGATCCCTCTTGCGAGCATGAGTGCCTTGTCTCGGTAGTGGACGTGAAGCCAGTCCTCGGGGATGAGGAAGTGATTCAGGAGCGCGGTCGCCTCGTGTCCGGCGCCGGATACGTGGAAGAAGGCTTCCCCGCGGCCGGTGAACTCCTGCTCGATCAGATCGATCTCGCGAGAGGCAACCATGTATCGGTAGCTTTCCAGGAGTGCTGCGGTGGTGCTCGTCGTCGTCGCCTTGCCGCTTGCCATATG
This sequence comes from uncultured Spirochaetaceae bacterium, assembly GCA_964654185.1. Classification (GTDB taxonomy): domain Bacteria; phylum Spirochaetota; class Spirochaetia; order DSM-27196; family PWMO01; genus CAYFQV01. The sequence goes on from CAZZIE010000030.1 coordinate 16,880, forward strand.
GCCTCCATAATTTCATCTGTGTTTGTCGTGAGGGTTCACAGCCGAAGTCATTTGTCAGCCCGTGACCGATTAAGGAGCCACTATAGCATGCACCAGTATTGAAGTGAACAGTCCGACTCATCTATGATCTGATCCCACAGGAATAAGGAGTAGAACCATGCCCACACCGTCACCATCCACCCTGGTCCGAGACCTGAATGTCGGATCGGAGAGCTTTCGCTACTTCAGCCTTCCAGCCCTGGCGGAAGGCGGGTATGAACGCGTTTCCCGGTTGCCCTTTTCGATTCGCATTCTTCTCGAGTCCGTCGTGCGCAACGCGGCTCGGCAGGACGAGCCCGCCGTGACGGAGGACCATGTAACTGCCCTTGCGCAGTACGATCCGGGGAACCCCGGAAGCATTGAAGTGCCCTTCAAGCCCGCCCGGGTCCTCCTGCAGGACTTCACCGGTGTGCCCTCCGTCGTGGATCTCGCCGCCATGCGCAGCGCCATGGCCAGGCTGGGCGGTGACCCCTCCCGCATCAACCCGCGCCTGCCCGTCAACCTGGTCATAGACCACTCGATCCAGGTCGACTTCTTCAATCGCGTGGATGCCCTCTACCAGAACGCCCAGCTCGAGTTCGAACGGAACCGCGAGCGCTACGAGTTTCTGAAGTGGGGATCCAGAGCGTTCGAGAATTTCCACGTGGTACCCCCGGCAAGCGGCATTTGCCATCAGGTCAACCTGGAGTATCTGGGCAAGGCGGTTCAGGCCTCGGATGATCCCGCGGCGCACGGTGTGGGACCTGCGGATCTCGGCAGTGTGGCGTATTTCGACACTCTCGTCGGTACGGACTCGCACACCCCCATGATCAACGGGCTCGGTGTCCTTGGGTGGGGCGTAGGCGGCATTGAGGCGGAAGCGGCCATGCTCGGCCAGCCGATCTTCATGCTTGCCCCGTCGGTCGTGGGCGTGAAGCTCACCGGCAAGCTGCAACCGGGCATCACCGCCACCGACCTGGTGCTCACGATCACCGAGATGCTCCGGAAGCACGGCGTGGTCGGCAAGTTCGTAGAGTTCTTCGGAACCGGACTCTCCGCGATGTCGGTGCCGGACCGGGCCACCATTTCCAACATGGCGCCGGAGTACGGTGCCACCGTCGGGTACTTCCCGATCGACGAGCGTACCCTCGAGTACATGTATGCGACGGGGCGTCCGGAGGAGCTGATCGCCCGGGTGAAGGCGTATGCCGAGGCCCAGGGCCTCTACCGGACCAATGAGACCCCGGATCCGGAGTTCGAGGACGTCCTCGAGCTCGATCTCTCGACGGTGGAAGCAAGCGTGGCCGGTCCCAAGCGGCCGCAGGATCGCATTGCCGTGAGCAAGGTGAAGGAGTCCTGGCAGCAGGCCCTGCGGGCGCCCATTGAGGAGCGCGGCTTCGCCGTCACCGGGAAGGACCTCGAAAAGAGCGTGTCCGTGAACCTCAACGGTTCCGGCACCATACACCTCCGGCACGGTGACGTGGTCATTGCGGCGATCACGAGCTGCACCAACACCAGCAACCCCTCGGTCCTCCTGACCGCCGGGCTTCTCGCGAAGCACGCCGTCGAAGCGGGTATCACGACCAAGCCCTACGTGAAGACCAGCTTCGCTCCGGGCTCCATGGTGGTGACCGAATACATGAAGCGCACCGGCCTCATGGAGTACCTGGAGAAGCTCGGGTACTACCTGGTCGGCTACGGCTGCACCACCTGTATCGGAAACAGCGGACCCCTGCCGGAACCGATTGCGAACGCCATTGAGCAGGAGGATCTGGTCGCGGCTGCGGTGCTGTCCGGCAACCGCAACTTCGAAGGGCGCATCAACCCGCACACCAGGGCAAACTATCTGGCTTCGCCGCCCCTGGTGGTCGCCTACGGCCTGGCAGGCAACGTAGGCATCGACCTTGATAAAGATCCCATTGGAACCAACGGAGAGGGCAGGGCTATCTACCTGAAGGACCTCTGGCCCACAGAGGAGGAGCTCGCCGAGTACGTGCAGAAGGCCCTCGATCGCGACGCCTTCATGGACAGCTACTCCGGCCTCGAGAGCTCGAACAAGACCTGGAATGAGATCGATGTTGCCTCGTCCGACCTCTATCCGTGGAGTGAGAACAGCACCTACATTCAGGAGCCCTCCTTCTTCGAAGGGATGAAGCTCGATGTCGAGCCGATCTCCTCCATAGAGGGCGCCCGGGCGCTCGTCTGGGCGGGGGACAGCGTCACCACCGATCACATCAGCCCGGCCGGTCCCATTGATCCCAAGGCGCCGGCGGGACAGTATCTCCTTTCGAAGGGCGTGGAGAAGAACGATTTCAACTCCTACGGCAGCCGCCGCGGCAACGACCGGATCATGGCGCGCGGCACCTTTGCGAACATCCGATTTCGGAACCTCCTGGCTCCGGGTACCGAGGGAAGCGTCACCACCTACCATCCCACCGGCGAGCAGATGAGCATCTTCGACGCCGCGGAGAAGTACAAGGCGTCGGGGACGCCGACGATTGTACTGGCCGGGAAGGATTACGGCATGGGATCGAGCCGTGACTGGGCCGCGAAGGGTCCCTTCCTGCTGGGCATTCGCGCCGCCATTGCGGAGTCCTTCGAGCGCATCCACCGGAGCAACCTCGTCGGAATGGGCATTCTGCCCCTTCAGTTCAAGGAGGGCGAAGATGCGAAGCGTCTCGGTCTGGACGGCACGGAGAGCTTCACCATTCACCTGAGCGACGACCTTCAGCCGCGGCAGACCGTGAAGGTCACCGCCGAGCACAGCTCCGGCAAGACAACGGAGTTCGAGACGGTGTGCCGTATCGACAGCCCCGTCGAGGTGGACTACTACCGCAACGGCGGCATTCTCCACACGGTGCTTCGGGACTTCCTGAAGCGATCGTAGCGCCCACGGCGCGGCGCGGGCCGTGGCGAGACGACGCGCGGCGACGCGGGCTGGGGCGGCGCGGGGCGGCCACGGCCGGGGGCTGAGGTCTGGCGCGGAGGCGGCCCGGTCGCCCGTCGAGCCGGCCGCGCCGGTGCCGCATACATTGTAGGCGTATTGAAGGAACACACTATGCAGTACAGACGACTCGGGTCGACGGAGATGCAGATCAGCGTCGTCGGCCTGGGCACCTGGCAGTTCGGGGGAGAGTGGGGTCACGACTTCACACAGTCCGAGGTCGAATCCATTCTCGACGCCGCCAGGGCCGAGGGCATCAACTTCATTGACACCGCCGAGTGCTACGGCGACCACCTCTCTGAGGAGCTGGTGGGTGCAGCCATCGAAACGGATCGGGAGAAGTGGTATGTCGCGACGAAGTTCGGACACCGCTACAAGGGGCTCTACGACCGGGACGATCTCTGGAGCCCGGAGCAGGTCCGAAGCCAGCTCGAGGACTCGCTCCGCGCCCTGCGGACGGACTACGTAGACCTCTACCAGTTCCACTCCGGGACAGATGAAGCCTTCGACAACGATGAGCTCTGGTCGATGCTCCAGCGACAGGTAGAGGCGGGAAAAGTGCGCCACCTCGGGGTTTCCGTGAGCAGTCGGTCCGACGGTCTGCGCGACGCCGCGTATCAGACGCGGCGCGCCGGGGAAGTCGGTGCCGAGACCGTCCAGGTGGTCTACAACCGCCTGGAGCGCGATCCCGAAGAGGAGATCCTCCCGGCATGCCGGGAGCACGATCTTGGCGTGCTGGCCAGGGTTCCTCTGGCGAGCGGCTTCCTCACGGGGAAGTACCGGAAGGGCGACCGCTTCGGTGAGAACGATGTGCGCTCACACAAGAAGAACATAGATGCCTCACTCGAAGAGGTTGAGAGGATTCGCCGCGAGGAGGTGCCCGCGGATAAGGACATGGCGGTCTGGGCGCTTCGATGGTGCCTCCGCCATCCCGCCGTGACGGCGGTCATCCCCGGGGCGAAGAACCCCGAGCAGGTGCGGGCAAACGCGCAGGCGGGGCACTGACCGCGGTTGTAAGCGCCCCTTTACCCAAACCGGCGTGCGCACGAGCCGCCGCACCGGGGCCGCCCTGGGGCGGCCGCCTCCGGGCCGGGGTTTTGCGCTCTGGCGCCGCCGCCCCGGGGCCCCTATTCCAGAACTTGCAGATTCCCGTTCCTTGTCAGGGTGCGTATTGTCTCCGGAATCGCCTCTCGAACCGAAGTCCTGCTATCAGGAGCGCCGGCGTGCAACTCGATCCACGCGGTTGCCAGAACCTCGACGGTATCTCTGACCCGGTCCGCCACCTCCGGCGGTTCCACGGTACCGCAAAGGAGGGCACACTGCGGATCGTAGGGTTTCTCGAAGTCGCAGTGCCGGGAGAACGGTACGCGCACAACCGATATGGATGTGCTGTCCGGTAGAACGGGAAGGATGTTGTTGGCGGCGTTGCATCCGGATGGGTCCGCTATCAGGATGAGCGATGGTACGTCGAATTGTCGGGGATCGGTGCGGATGGTCGCCGTCAGGTCACTGCTGTCCACGCTGTCCATGCCGAGGTAGGCGACTGCCCGGGGATCCTCATGTGCCGCCAGCAGCGCGGAGAGACCGCCGGCGCTGTGCCCGGCGTACACAATGCCGTCGGCCACCCTCAGGTCGACGAGTCTGTCCGCCAGGGCGACCATGTCCCGGGCGTTGCGGTCGTGGTGTCCGTCCAGCCAGGTGGAGTTACAGAAACTCGGGATTACTACGGTGATCCCCCGGGATGCCCAGAGCCTCGCCCATCCGCGGGTCTGTTCGAGGCTCCGCATGAAGCCGTGACCCAGAATGACGGCTGTTCGGGAGACCGGCGTCATTGGCGTATACTGCTCGTACTCGACGGTGCACCGGTAGGCGGAGCGAATGGACTGCGCCGTTACGCCGTAGGGGACGAGACCCGGTCCGCTCCAGTGAAGAAGGTCGGGCGGCAGTGGCCCCGGCGCAGCCGACTCCGGGACGTACTCAGGCGGGGACGCACAGCCCGCAAGTAGCGTGGCCAGCAGGATGCCCACCATGACAATTCCCGTCGGCCGCCGTGAGAGATTCTTCCCGCGTGTCATGCTCTAAACTACGCTGCCTCCGACGATCTTGACCACCTGCGCATGCAAATGATCTCGTCCGGCAAACTGTCCCGGAGGCGCGCTCTGAACGGCGTACATCTCGGCAACGGTTGCGCCGCGCCTCTCGAGACGCTCCCGCAGGAGCCGGTGAGCTTTCTCGCTGCCCGCAGCGCGAGGATCCGCCTGGAGCGTCACAACGTGGACCCGCTTGCCGGCGAAGTCCCCTCGATTCACGAAGGCGTTCATTGCCGGGGTGGGCTTTGCAGCCCAGAGCGGCGTCGCGAGATACAGGACATCGTCACTGAGGACTGAGTCCCAGGGGTTCTCTTCAAGGCGTGATTCGAGGCCGAGGCTCGCCTGGAAGCCGCTCTTCATGAACCCGAGGAAGCCCGAGCGATTGCCCCGTTCCCGGAGCGGCACGGTCCGCGCGTCGAGGTGCTGTGCCAGGGTTTCGGCAACGTACTGCGTGTTTCCCGAGAGAGTGTAGTACACAACGGCTGTCGACACGCTCATGCCTCCTCTGTGAGCTCGCTCGGCTCTTCGTCATCGCCGGATTCACTCTCTTCATGTCCGGTGTGCTCCGGTGCTTCAGCGGCCTTGCGGGCGGCACTTCCGGCGTCATCCGCAGTCGCGTCGGGGTGTGCTTCCCCGCCCGCGTCGTCCCGGGCGCCCCCGGCGCCGCGCCCGCCTTCCGCCTTGTCGACCATGCCGAAGAAGCGGTCGAGAATCTCCACGTACAGTGGATCGAAGGCGACCTGCATGCCCACGTGGGTCGTCCCCTGGCTGTCACTCACGGAGACCTGGGTAATGCGGATCGGCACCCGGGCCACGCCGCCGTTGAAGTCCAGCCGCAAGGTCCCCTCGTGGTCCGCCGCAAAGTCGACGTGGCCGGAGTTCAGGCGCACCTCGGCGCGATCCACCGCAAGAATGCGCGGCGTGACGGGATAGGATTTCTGGCGCACCCGCAACTCCGCGTACTTGCGATACCCCAGGGCCTGCTGGATCCGAAGGTTCTCCATGGGAATGCGTCGCGGTGACAGCTCGGTGTACCGGGCGGAAAGGCAGTCGAGAAGCAGATTGAAATTGTCGAGCAAGCGCGGCAACGCCTCCGGAACCTGGGTGAATCGCACCGCAAAGAGCGCCACGTTGTCCCGCCCCTTCACCGCACCGACCTGCGAGAGAACCCCCTGCGCCTGGAGTTGCGGCCCCGGTCCCGCATTGGGTGACACGAAGGCAATGCCCAGGGTGCAGGGTCGCTGAACGAATTGCGAGAAGAAGGTGATCTCGTTGGGAGTGAGCACCGCGAAGACCAGCGCGTCCCCCCGGGAGATCCGGTAGGGCGTGCACACGAGGTGATGGTTCTCAACCGCGAGCCGCGTCTGCGACTTGTCAATGCGGAGCTTCCGGAACACGTAGGGACTGAGCGTCAGAGCGTTGGTTGACGGCCTTGACTCTGATGAATCCGACGCCATGCATAGCATTGTACTGCCGCCACGGCGCACGTCAATGCGACAAAAGGTCTTCCCAGCGGACTCCCTCTCCCGCAGGCACCCTCTGCGTAAGCCGGCATCCGAGAATTTCCTCAAAGTGCCGGGGTGAAATACCGGGTCTCAGCTTCCGCTCAGTCCGCAGGACCGCGCAGTTGTCCGGGGTCAGCTCCGTCCCCGCCGCCAGATCCGTCAGGGCGTGGATCGACCGGTTCGACCGGCCGTAGGCGTCCCGCTCGCTCCCGGCCAGGCGCTTCACGCCGTCCCCGCAGATCGCCTCCACCCGCTCCCCTCCGAATCGCCGGGCGAGCTCGCTGAAGGCCGGTGTGGCCCCGTTGCGAAATTCGGACTCTGATTCATTGGATCGATGCTTACGGCCCTCCGCCACCTCCCGTACGACCGCACACATGCGCGCGAGCTCCTGCGGCTCCAGGGACACCGCCTCGTCGAGACCGCGTCCGTCCCGCTTCAGGGTGAGGTGCTTCTCGATCATGGAGGCGCCGAGGGCGGTTGCGATTGCGGGTACCGCTTCCGGATCGCGACTGTGATCGGAGACGCCGACGGCCACCCCGAAGATGCTCCGGAGTGATTGGATCACCTTCAGGTTGTACTCCTCCTCCGGGGCGGGGTAGGCGGTAACGCAGTGCAAGAGGTGGACGACCGGCAGCTCCCCGCCGGTTCCTTCCCGGAGCAGGGATAGTGCCGCCTCAATGTCGCCGAGGGTCGCCACCCCCGCTGAGAGGACTACAGGCCGCCCGAAGGAGGCGATCTCCTTCATCAGCGGCGCGTGATTGAGCTCCGGTGAGGCGATCTTGTACGTCCCGGGATCCAGCCTTCGCAGCTCCCGGGCGCTGCGAAGGCCGAAGGGGGTGGCGAAGGGGAGGATTCCCGCATCCCGGGCCGCTTCGAAGAGCGTTCCCAGGAACTCGACGTCACGCTCCACCGTCCGCAGTCGCTCGTAGATCGGGATCGATCGCCCACCGACGGAGATGTTTCCGGAGCTCGGATGGAGGATCTCGTCGGCGTAGACGTGTTGGAACTTGATGCAGTCCGCTCCCGCCTCGGCGGCCGCCCGGACAAGCTCGCGGCCGCGGGCAAGATCACCCCGGTGGTCGGTCCCGGCCTCTGCAACCACCAGAACGCGGTCATCCTGCGGTTCGAAGCGCATCGCCTCGGGGCTGTTGGACACCGCCGTCACCTCCGTGGGTCTACCGCTCTTGCGCTATCACTAACGTCGAATCACGTCGAACCCGGCGTAGGGCTGAAGCGCCGCGGGAATCCGCACCGACCCGTCTTCCTGCTGGTGGTTCTCCAGGAGCGCCACCAGCGCCCGGGAGACCGCGACGGCGGTACCGTTCAGCATGTGGAGAAACTCGTTTCCCTTCTCACCCTTTACGCGCACATTGAGCCGACGCGCCTGGTAGTCGGTGCAGTTGGAAGCGCTGGTAACCTCTCCCCACTCGCCGCCCTCTCCGCGGCCGGGCATCCACGCTTCGATATCGAACTTGCGGTACGCCGGACCACCCAGATCCCCGGCGGCGACGTCGACGACCCGGTACGGGATCTCGAGGTTCTGAAAGATCTCCTCTTCCACGGCGACGAGCTCTTCGAGCATCTCTTCGGACTCGACGGGCCGGCAGTACACGAACATCTCGACCTTGCTGAACTGGTGGACCCGGTAGAGCCCCCGGGAGAACTGACCGGCTGCGCCTGCCTCGCGGCGGAAGCAGTGGGAGAACCCTGCAAGGCGAATGGGCAGCTCCTCAGGGGTGAAGACGCTCCCGGCGTGATACCCACCGAGAGTGATCTCCGCGGTGCCGATGAGACAGGTGTCCTCGTTTTCGAGGGTGTAGATGTTGCTTTCCGGTCCCCGCGGATTGAATCCGGTTCCCCGGGCCACCTCCTGCCGGGCAATGTCCGGGGTGATCGTCGGCGTGAAGCCGCGCCGGGCGACGGCATCCATGGCCATGCGGACGAGAGCGAGCTCCAGGAAGGCCGCTTCATTGCGGAGATAGTAGAACTTGGCGCCGGTTACCCTCGCGGCGGTCTCGAAGTCAATGAGATCGAGGGCCTGGGCAATCTCGACGTGATCCTGCATCCAGGGCTGTCGCTCTACCGGCGAGCCGACGCGGCGGCGTTCCAGGTTGGCGGTATCGTCCTCGCCGAGAGGCACCTCCGGATGGGTCATGTTGGGCAGGCGCGCCGCCTCTTCCTGGAGCTCCTCATCGATGGTGGAAAGCTCCTGCTCCTTCGAGGGGATCTCCTGCTTGAGGCGCTTACCTTCCTCAATGAGTCCCTGACGTTCCTCATCCGGGAGCTTACCCTTCATTCGCTTCGCATTCTCGTTGCGCCTGCTGCGCAGCTCTTCGAGCTCTCGGAGAACGAGGTTGCGCTGATCATAGAGAGAGACGACCCGGTCGGGGTCGGCGTGAACGTGGCGTTTCTTGACGTTTTCCCTGACGCTGTCCAGGTTGTCGCGGATGAACTTGAGGTCGAGCATATTGCCGCATGATAGCGGCGCCACCTGCCTTGTTCAACCGCGCCGGTGCGCCCGGAGGGCTACTCCATCTCTCGGGCGCGCTGAGCTGCAGCGGAGACCGCGGCCATGACGGTGTCGGTGAACGCTCCCTCTTCGAGAGCCTTTACCCCGGCAATTGTGGTTCCGCCCGGCGAGGTTACCTTACTGAGCATGGCCTCCGGATGCTCCCCGTTCTCCCGGAGAAGGGTGGCGGCGCCGTAGATCATCTGTGTCGCCGTTTCCAGAGCCTGCTCGTAGGTCATGCCCTCCAGGGTGCCTCCGAGGGCGAGGGCGTGGACGAAGCGGAATGCGTAGGCAAGGCCGGAGCCCGATACCCCGGTTACCGCCGCAAGGAGATCCTCCTGCACCTCGACGGGTGTGCCGAGCGCCCGCGCCACCGAGAAGGCGTGGGACCGGAAGTCCGGGTCCGTCACGCTCTCGCCGGCTCCGAAGCTCACTCCGACGGCAGCCTCTCCGACGAGGGCGGCCAGGTTGGGCATGAACCGGCAGAGTCGCTCCGGCCGGAGAAGGCTATCGATTGTGCTCATTGGTGTCCCCGCCAGAATGCTGACGAGGGCCGCATCGCCGAGATCGCTCCCGACTGATTCGGCGAAGTCTGCAATATCCTGCGGCTTGATCGCGAGAACCGTCACATCCGCCCAGGAGCCGAGGTCCCGAACGCGCTCGGTGAAGTCGTGCACCGCGACGTTTTCCGCGGTGCCGGCAGCCCCTGCGGACTCCTGCGCCTGTCGGCGCCGGTCCGGATCCTTCTCGACAATGCCCACCTCGAGATCGGGGATCTCCCGGGCCAGTCCTCCCAGGATGGAGCGGCCCATGTTTCCGTATCCGATTATACCAAGGCGCCTCATGGTGTCTCCTTTCGCCGAATTTCGCCGATAATGCCGGGTCTTCAAGCCGCGGAGTCGGCGTCCAGGGAGCCTAGAGCTCCGATGCGGCCTCCAGGGCGCTCTCGTAGTCCGGTTCGTTCGCGATCTCACGCACCAGCTGCGTGTACTGTACCTTGTTGTCCCTGTCCAGAACCACGACGGCCCGGGCCAGGAGTCCCGCGAGGGGACCGTCGGTCATGGTCACGCCGTAGGAGTCGCCGAAAGAGCGGTTGCGGAGCTGGGACAGCGTCACGACCGAGTCTATGCTGGCGCTCTCGCAGAAGCGCTTCTGCGCGAAGGGGGTGTCCCCGCTTACGGTGAGGACGACGGTGTCGCCGTGGTTCTTGATTTCCTCGTTGAAACGCCGCGCCGAGGTTGCGCAGGTCCCGGTATCGAGACTGGGAACGATGTTGAGGATCTTCTTCTTCCCGGCGAAGTCTCCGAGAGATACGTCGGAGAGAGCGCCCTTTGTCAGCGTGAAGTCCGGGGCGGTGCTCCCTTTCTGCGGAAGCTCCCCAACGGTATGTACGGGCTGTCCCTTGAAGGTCACCTGAGCCATAGAGTCCTCCCTCGTAATGGTGGTTAGTATGCGACCTGCTCGGTGTTCTGAGCGGTCATGTCCTGGATGTTCATTACCGACGGCACGGTTCGAATCCGCTTCATGAGCTTCTTCACATCCTCACGCCGGTCCAGTTCCAACGTGAAGCACGCTTCGAGATTGCCGGAGAGATTCTCTTCAACGCGCCCCTCGATGAGGTGGCCGTTCACTTTCCGGACGGCTCCTTCGATCTCGGAAAAGAGGTCGGTTGTGTGGTGGGCCGTGACCTTGAAGCGCCTGGTCGCCCGGGGAGATACGGTCTCCCACTCGACCTCGATGGTTCGCTCCGCGAGGTCCGAGATGTAGCGCAGGTTGGGGCAGTCGCGCCGGTGCACCACAATGCCGCGGCCTCGAGACACATACCCGATGATGTCGTCGCCGGTGGAGGGGTTGCAGCACTGGGCAAAGCGAATCATGACGTTCCGGTCGTTTCCGATCCGGACGCCCACCTTCTGCTTGTCCATGAACCGCTTCGGCGACTTCGGCTGCTCCTTCTGAGGCAGCTTTGCGTGGTGCGGGTGGTCGACCTGCTTCCGCGCCACCACACTCTGGTCAATGATGAGACTCTCGTCGTGACGGTTCAGCCAGTGTCGGATCTTCGACCGTGCCCGGCCGGTCTTCACATACCGGAGCCAGTTCAAGTGCGGATGCGCCTGGGCCGAGGTCATGATCTCAATCACCTGAGTGTTTTTCAGCTCCGTCTTCAGGGGAATAATGCTGCCGTCCGCCTTCGCTCCCGCAGTGTGATGGCCCACTTCGGTATGGATGTGGTAGGCAAAATCGATAGCCGTCGCGCCTCGCGGGAGTTGGATGGCGTCTCCCTTCGGGGTGAATACGTAGATGGTGTCCTTGAGGAGCTCCCGCTTGATCTCTTCCAGAAACTCGCTCGAGGTGATCCGCTGTCCGTTGAGGTCCTTTACCCGGTGAATGATCTGCAGATCCTTGTGGGCGTTGCGGTTGTTGCCGACGTCCACCTTGTAGACCCAGTGCGCCGCGACACCGAACTCGGCGGTGCGGTGCATCGCATGAGAGCGAATCTGGATCTCGATCATCTTGCCCTCGTAGCACAAGACGGTTGTGTGAAGGCTCTGATACTTGTTGGCCTTCGGCATCGCTATATAGTCCTTGAAGCGGCCCTCAATGGGCGGCCATAGACCATGCACAATACCGAGCATGCTGTAACAGGCGGACTCGTCCTGAACGAGGATTCGGATACCCAGGAGGTCGTAGATCTCGCCGATCGATTTGTTGCGGCGCTTCATCTTCTGGTAGATCGAGTAGAAGTGCTTGGCTCGTGTTTCGACCTCGACCTCCAGGCCAACCTCCTGCGCGGCGTCCACGATTGCCTTTTCGACTCGGGACAGGTAGTTGGCGCGCTCGTCCTTCTTCTGAGCGACGAAGGCCTTGATATGCTCGTAGCTCCGGGGATTGAGATGCTTCAGTGAGAGATCTTCGAGTTCGTCCTTGATCCAGGAGATACCAAGGCGTCCGGCAAGAGGCGCGTAGATGTCAACGCACTCCTGAGCGATCTCCTTGCGCCGCGCCGTGTCGCTCTTGTGCTCCAGAGTTCGCATGTTGTGGAGCTTGTCGGCCAGCTTGATCAGGATGACCCGGATGTCCTTGACCATGGCGAAGAGCATCTTGCGGATGGTCTCGACTTCCTGGGTGTTCTTGTTCTTCGCCTTGACGGAGGCGATCTTGGTGACGCCGTTTACCAGCAGCTCCACCTCTCGCCCGAACTGACGCCGCAAATCCTGCCGCGTCTTGCCGGTATCTTCCAGGACATCGTGGAGAAGAGCGGCCTCGACCGCGGTGGCGTCCAGGCGAAGATCGACCAGGATCTCCGCCACCTGGAGGGGATGCGTGTAGTAGGGGGCCCCGCTCTCCCGGAGCTGGCCTTCGTGGAGGCGCCTGGACAGACGTCCCGCAGCGAGGATGCGCTTGCGATCCTCTTCGCTGTAGAGGGTGAGTTTCTGTTCGAATTGTCCAAGCGTCTCAACCATCCTGGTTCACTCGCGGCGCCTTCATGGCTGCGCCGTTCTGCCGGCCATCAGCAGACGATCACGCCCTCCAAGGTCCGCTACTATCTTGATCGATGCAAAGCCGCTTTGCCACGCAATTTCCTGCGCTGCATCACCCTGATCGTACCCGATTTCGCACAGAAAATAACCATGCACGGCGGTGCGTTCAAACGCTGCGGGGATGAGCCGGCGCAGGATGCTCAAACCGTCGCGTCCGCCGTCGAGGGCAAGGGCGGGCTCCGGCCAGCCGGCCTCAGCGAGGCGACGGTACTCCCCTGACGGAACGTAGGGCGGATTCGCCGTGAGCAGGTCGACACCTCCGGTACTCTCGGTCACTTCCGGCACACTCTCCAGCAGGTCACTTTGCAGGAGGCGCAGGCCCGTATCGCCCTGCGGTAGCAGCCGGCGCGCGTTGAGGCGCGCAACTTCCAGCGCGTCGGGTGAGAGGTCGCTTGCGCCGACCTCGATGTGGGGACGCTCCGCCTTCAGAGTCACGGCAACGCAGCCGGAGCCGGTGCAACAGTCGTGTACCGTCCGTACCCGCGCGTCCTTGTCGATAATCTCCAGGGCCTGCTCGATGAGGGTTTCCGTCTCGGGCCGGGGAACCAGGACGCGCTCGTCGACGTAGAAATCGCGTCCATAGAACTCCTTGCGGCGCCGTATGTAGGAAACCGGCATGCCCTTCATCCGTTTATCCAGGGCATCCGCGAAGGCGTGCGCCACCGCCTCCGAGAGCTCACGCTCGGGAGTGCGAAAGAGCTCCTCCTTCTCGACGCCCAGGCAGTAGGCCAGAAGCACCATGGCGTCCAGGTGCGGTGTGTCTATCACGGCCTCGCGAAGTCGTGTTGTTGCGTGGATGATGGCGTCGCGTACGGTCACGGCTGCGCGGAGTTATGACTCCGCCTGCAGGCTTTCTTCCCGGTCGGTAAGCTTGAGCGCTTCCACCGTTTCGTCCAGCTCTCCCTGCATGATGCTGTCGAGTTTGTACAGGGTCAGATTGATCCGGTGATCCGTCACCCGGTTCTGGGGGAAGTTGTAGGTTCGAATGCGCTCGGAGCGATCTCCTGAGCCGATCTGACTCTTCCGGGCGGAGGCGCGTTCCTGCTGCTTCTTGTGCTCCTCCATTTCGTAGAGACGCGCCTTCAGCACGCGCAGCCCCTTCGCCTTGTTCTTGTGCTGCGACTTCTCGTCCTGGCAGCTCACCACGAGGCCTGAGGGCAAGTGCGTGATGCGGACCGCGGAATCGGTCGTATTCACGCTCTGTCCGCCGGGACCGGATGAGCGAAACACGTCGATTCGCAGGTCCTCGTTGTTGATCTGGATATCGGTCTCCTCCGCTTCGGGCAGGACCGCCACGCTCACCGCGGAGGTATGGATACGGCCCCCGGATTCGGTGGTCGGTACCCGTTGCACCCGATGGACACCGCTCTCGTACTTCAGGTTCCCGAATACCTCTTTGCCGGATACGGAGAAGACCACCTCCTTGAAGCCTCCCACCTCGGTCGGGCTGGAGTTGAGTAATTCGATCTTCCAGCGGTGTTTCTCGGCGTACCGGCTGTACATGCGGTAGAGATCCGCCGCGAAGAGGGATGCCTCTTCTCCGCCCGTACCGGCACGGATCTCCATGATGATGTCCTTGCCGTCGAGGGGATCCTTCGGTACCAGAAGGAGGCGCAGTTTCTGACTCAGGGCTTCGAGCTTGCTCTCGAGATCATCGACCTCCTGGAGCGCCATCTCGTGCATCTCCTCATCCTGCTCGTCCTCGGCGACCTGCCTGGCGTCGGAGAGTTGCTGCACGAGCTCAGAGTACTCGCCGTAGACGGTGATTATCTCCGAGAGGTGAGAGTGCTCCTGCATGAGCTCCTTGTAGCGGCGCGGATCCTTCAGGACATCCGGGTCGGCGAGGAGTTGCTCCACTTCGGCGAGGCGCTGAGAGAGCTCTTCGAGTTTCGAAATGACTTGCGGTTGTAACATGGCGACTCAGCTGCGCCGCGGACGGAGGAAGCCGAACAGGCTCCCGCAGATCCCGCCGACAATGTGGGCGAACTGCGAGATCGTGTCCTCCTGGATTGCACTCACCACCTCCCGTGTCAGATACAAGACGACGACCAGGATGAAGGTGAGCGGGATCTCTCCGGCGCGAATGTTGGTGAAAGATACGAGCAGTATCATCATGAAGACAATGCCGCTCGCTCCGAGCAGCCCGGTGCTGAGGAAAATGACGTTGAGAAGGCCCGTCACCAGAGCGGTAAGGGCCATCATGAATACCAGGCCGCCGGACCCGTACTTCTCCTCCAGGATTGGGCCGAGGAGCAGGATGAAGGCGAAATTGGTCAGCAGGTGGGCCCAGTTCGCATGGCCGATGACGTGCGTGAAGAGGCGAATCCATTCGAGGACGTTCCCGGGATCCATGCTCGGTCCGATCGAGAAGACGGTGCGCGTCAATCCCGCCCCGAGAAGCTGGTCCAGGGCGAGTACGATGGTGGAGAGCAGGGCGTAGGTAAGTGTCACCGGTGCGTTGTACCGGATGCGCATGTGGTCCTCCGTGTGCGTTAGGACAATAGACGGCAGGCAGACCCTCGTCAAGTTGGGTACGATCAAGGGTTGGTGACGAAGGCGCCGGTTGTTGATAGAGTCATGGGTTCCAGGCGTTGAAGGAATCGTACGGATGGCAATGAAATCCCTGGTACTGCTCGGCGGCGGGCACACTCACCTCTACCTCCTTGCACGAACCCGCGAGCTGACCGACCGCGGCGTTGACGTAACCCTGGTGTCTCCATCGCCTGTGCAGTACTACTCCGGCATGGCGCCCGGCGTCATGGGCTGCTACTACGCGCCGGAGGACCTCCAGGTGGATACGAGTGCACTTGTCAGGCAGAGCGGTGGGCGCTTCGTTGAGGACTACGCCGTACGCATCGACCCTGAAGGCCGGACAATCGAAACCGCCGGGGGCAACCGGCTCGGATACGACGTGCTCTCCTGCAACATTGGAAGCAGTGTGCCCGTCGGCGCCGTTGAGGTCGCCGACGAAGCGCTCTGGGAGCGCATGGTCTTCCGGACGAAACCGATTCGCAAACTGCTGCGGGCGCGGGAGCGACTGATCGAGTTGCTCGCGGCGGGGAAGGCGCGGTGCGTAGTCATTGGGTGCGGACCTGCGGCGGCGGAGCTGGCGGGAAATGTATGGCGCCTTGCGCAGCACTGCTCCGAGCCGGAAGCGCCGCGCCGCCTTTCGGTCACCGTCGTCTGCAGCTCGGAGTTGCTTTCGGGGCGCCCGCTCAGCTTCCGGGGAAGCGCCGCCCACTCACTCGTGCGGCGCGGTATCGAGGTGGTGCACAACACCGTAGCTCGACGCATCGACGCGGACGGGGTGCACTGCGACGGCGGCACCACCATTCCTGCGGATGTGGTCCTTGTTGCCACCGGGGTGACGCCGCCGCCGCTCTTCGCTGACTCCGGGCTTCCCGTGAGCGATGACGGCG
The DNA here is from genome assembly GCA_964654185.1 of uncultured Spirochaetaceae bacterium. GTDB lineage: Bacteria > Spirochaetota > Spirochaetia > DSM-27196 > PWMO01 > CAYFQV01. The sequence continues at coordinate 32,907 of CAZZIE010000030.1, forward strand.
CCCTGCTTGTGGAGGCCACGCTGCAGAGCGTCGCGTACGAGCGCATACTCGGAGCGGGGGACTGCATCTCCTTCGTTCCCCGCCGGATCAGTCGGGCGGGAGTTCACGCCGTCAGGGAGCAGCCTGTTCTCCACCACAACGTGCAGCGGCTTCTGGGTGTCACCACGGGAGGACTTCGGCGGTACCGCCCGCGGGAGCAGTACCTCTTCGCTCTCAACATGGGAGACGGGACCGGCGTGGCCATGAAGTGGGGCGTTTCCTTCCGCGGGCGCCTCGCATTCCGCATGAAGGACCGCCTGGACCGGCGCTTCATTCGGATGTATCAACGCCGGATACAGCAGGGTTCCGACAATGCCGCATGAGAGTCTCTACGACGCAGCAATCCTGATTGTCGATGATGACCCCGTAGCGGTTGAGCTCTACAGCACCGTTCTCGGTGAGCACGGATTCGAGAACGTCCGCTCCTGCCAGGACAGCCGGGAGGTCATGACCCGTCTGCGAAGTCAGCCGATCAGCGTCACCCTCCTCGATCTCAAGATGCCGTTCATCAGCGGGGAGGAGCTTCTCCCGGAGATTACGGCGGAGTTTCCCCAGGTTCCGGTGATCATCCTGACCAGTGAGGACAGTGTCGACACGGCGGTCTCCTGCATGAAACACGGCGCCTTCGACTATCTGACGAAACCGGTGGACTCGAATCGCCTGGCGAACGCGGTGAATCACGCACTCAAGATCCGTGACCTTCAGGATCAGGTCGACATTCTTGCGACCCCCGGAGGGGAGGCGCAGCCGCGCCACCCGGAGCACTTCGGTGACATTGTGACCCAGAGTCCGTCGGTCCGGCGCCTCTTTCGGTACATCGAGGCGGTGGCCCCGAGTCCGCGCCCGATCCTGATTACCGGGGAGAGCGGCACGGGCAAGGAGCTGGTAGCGCGGGCCATCCACGCGGCGTCGCGCCGGGAAGGCGAGTTCGTGGCGGTCAACGTGTCGGGACTGGACGATACCATGTTCTCGGATACCCTTTTCGGCCACGTCGACGGTGCCTATACCGGGGCAACGGGTACCCGCCGCGGCCTGGTAGAGAAAGCGCAGGGCGGAACGCTCTTTCTGGACGAGATCGGCGACCTCCAGTCGAGTGTCCAGGTCAAGCTCCTGCGCCTCCTCCAGGAGCATGAGTACTATCCCCTCGGGGCGGATGTCCCCCGACAGGCACACATTCGCGTTGTCGCCGCGACGAATGCGGATCTGCGCGCCTCCCAGCAGGAGGGGCGGTTTCGGCGAGACCTTTACTACCGCCTCACGGCGCACCGGGTGCACCTGCCGCCGCTGCGTGACCGCCCTGAGGATATTCCGGTTCTACTGCGCCACTTCGTCGATGAGGCGGCTCAGAGCCTCGGCATACCTCGACCCCGCATTGGGGAGGATGCCCTTCGCGCCCTTACGAGCTATTCCTTCCCGGGCAACGTCCGGGAGCTGCAGTCGATGGTCTATGACTGTCTGAGCCGCATATCGGGCAACGAGATGACCGGTCACTGCATCTCTCAGTACGTCGCCGGTGAGTCGATCGCCGATGGAAACCGCGAGACGAGGTCGGCGGCAACGGGGGCTCCCGAAGCGCTCTGGGGTGGCGCCGAGGCGCTTCCGACTCTTCGGGAAGCTGAGGAGTTTCTCTACGCCGAGGCGCTGAGGCGTGCCAACGGGAACCAGAGTGTGGCGGCCCGGCTGTTGGGGGTGTCGCAATCCACCCTGAGCCGTCGTCTCAGTCGCGGGAGCGACTCGTAACAATCTGCTATGCGATATGCATATTCATGCACCGCGCATGAATGTGGTCTAAGTACTTCTACTGTAGGGGCATGGCCCTGAGCCGGAATTGCAACTATGCATCCTGCATAATCCCTTTCGCGAGCAAGACTCCATACTGCCAGATCTAATTCATTACAATGCAATGACTAATCGTCGATCCTCTGGGTTGGCACGCTTTTCGCTGTATAAGTAGTGCCACCACAACGCATCCCTTTTGTGATGTAAGAAGCCATGTAAAAAGACAGCTAAAAAGCCGCGCCCCCACCGGGGGTGCGTGCCGTTTCCGCCGGAGTGGTGCCGGCTCCTCTCGCGGCTGCTCACCAGCCCGCCCTTACTCCTCTTCGCGCTCATCTACCAGCTCCTCTCGCAATTCGTCCAGAAACCGGGGAAACGGAAGTGGATCACAGTGCTCTCGCCGGCAGGTCGTGTTCTCCTCCAGGCCGTCGGAGAGGTTGATATCCGTCACGGAGGTGCGAATGAGCTCCGCCATGGGCTCCGTCGGTGCGGAGGCCGGCCGGTGCCACGCCGCGGCGATCGCCGAGACTACGGGCACCGCTTCCTCCAGGGCCTCATCGTAGAGCTCCCAGAAGGAGTTGTTCCGTGTCATGGCCGCGTCGCAGGGGTGAGTCCATGGCCGGTGCTCCTCGTTGAGAAAGTCGATGTCCTCGGGCAGGCGCGGCGGATGGATGATGGTGAGTGCGCGGGTGCGAAACTCGCCGTCGCGCATCCGGCGCTTCAGAAGGACCGGGTCGATCATATTGGTGAAGTGGTAGAACCCCCGGGCATCCGCGTACGCATTTGCCAGGCGTCGGCCCACAATGGCATCGCGACCCGCCCGGGTGTAGGTCTTTCGAAGACCAAAGCGCACGGCCCGTTCGAGGAGTCGCGGCATTTCCGGGCCCTGGTCGAACATGGAGGCGAAGTCGACCTCCCACGCCTCCATCGCCCAGAACCGGCGAACCACCGCCACGTCCAGCAGGCGTTCCATGAAGGCGTGGGTGAAGCGCATGATCTGGTCGGCGCCGGGGCGGTGCCACCCGGCGAAGTAGTTGATGAAGGGATGGATGGCGCGGTCGAGAACCGCGTGCGTAGCCGCAGCGCAGATGAAGCGCAGCGCGCCGTCGGCTGCGCTCCCCGGCGCCGGGTCACTGTTCCCGTGACGCTTGAGATACGCCGCAACGTTTCCCAGGAAGCTCCCGTAGCTCTTGCGGTGCAGCAGCCCTCCGTAGTGGAGGCCCGACGGCTTGGTGCGCCGGTTGTGGTAGAAGATGTCGGGCCCCTGGGCTCCGAACACGGCGAAGGAACCGGTCGCGTTGCCCGGCCATGCCACGCCCGCCCGGTGAAAGACGTGTTGAGCAAATACAGTGTGCGCCAGATGTGATGGCATGCATGCAGAAGGTACCCAGAACGCTCGCACCCGAAAAGGACGCGCGGTCCGGTTTCCACGCGGTCCGTTT
>CAZZIE010000031.1:0-35775 GCA_964654185.1 uncultured Spirochaetaceae bacterium
GCGCTGCCCGGTGCCGCCCCGCCGCCGCGGCGGCCGCGCCGCCTCTGCGGGCACTCCGCCAGGAGCGGTGAGACCCCGGCGTGGCCGGCCACACCTGGTCCGGCGGCGCCGCGCTGCGCGACCCCGCCGCCGCGGCCCCGCTACGACTAACTCAGGGCCATGTGCATGATGCCTTCCTGGGTTGCTTCGCCGCGATCGAGGACGCCCTTGATCCTGCCCTCGTTCATGACGTAGATCCTGTCCGCCATACCGATCGCCTCCGGCATCTCGGAGGTGACCATGATAATGCTCTTTCCCTGCGCCGCCAGGTCGTTGAGGATGGTATAGATCTCGTACTTCGCCCCGACGTCGATGCCGCGCGTCGGCTCGTCGACAATCAGGATCTCCGGTTCCGCGAGGAGGGTGCGGCTCACGACGACCTTCTGCTGATTGCCGCCGCTCAGATTGCGCACCAGCTGAAAGATCGACGGCGTCTTGATGTTGAGGGAGTTCTTGTAGCGCTCGGCCGCGCGAATCGTCTCCTCCTCCTGGACGACGCCCCACTTCGAGAGCTTCCGGAGACTGGAGTTCGTGATGTTGGTCTTCACATCCTGGATGAGCACCAGCCCCAGGCTCTTGCGGTCCTCCGAGACGTAGCCGAGGCCCTTCTTGATGGCGTCGTGGGGAGATGCGAACTCGATCTCCCTGCCGTGGAGGTAGGCTGTTCCTTCGGAGCGGGAGCCGTAGGACTTGCCGTAGATGCTCATCATGAGCTCGGTCCGGCCGGCGCCCATGGGGCCGCAGAAGGCGAGGATCTCACCCTTCCGCAACGAGAAGGAGGCGGTATCCACAACCTTCTTGTCGTGGTACTCCGGGTGGTACACCGTCCACTCCTTCACCTCGAAAACGATGTCTCCGATCTTCGGTGTCTTCTCCGGATAGAGGGCGTTCATCTCCCGACCGACCATGTCCTTGATCAACATGGCCTTGTTCACCTCTTCGTGCTCCCGGTCGTAGGTGTGGATGGATCGGCCGTCCCGCATGACGGTGATCTGATCCGCGACGCGGAGCACCTCGTCGAGCTTGTGTGAAATGAGGATGCAGGTAAGCCCCTCGTTCTTGAGCTCCAGGATGAGGTCCAGGAGGTGGTCGCTCTCTTCGTCGTTCAGGGAGGCCGTGGGCTCGTCCAGAATCAGGATGCGTGTCTTCTTGGAGAGGGCGCGGGCAATCTCCACAAGCTGTTGCTTTCCCACACCCATCTTACTGACGACGGTTTCGGGCGGCTCGGTGAGACCGACGCGATCCAGATACTGCCGCGACTGCTCCAGGAGGTCGTCCCAGTTGAGAATGCCGAATCGCGTCTTCGCGTGGCCCAGGAACATGTTCTCGTAGATCGAGAGGTAGGGGCTCAGCGCGAGCTCCTGATGCATGATCGCCAGGCCCTCCCGCTCGCTGTCGCGAACGCTGCGGAAGTGGACCTCGTGACCATGGATCAGAACCGTGCCGGCGAAGCTCCCGGCGGGATGGACGCCGCTGATGACCCCCATGAGCGTCGACTTGCCGGCGCCGTTCTCCCCGCAGATACCGTGAATCTCCCCGGCCTTCACCTGGAAGCTCACGTCGTCGAGGGCGCGGACTCCCGGGAAGTCCTTGGTGACGTTCTGTACTTCGAGAATGTTTCCGTTACTCATGCCATCCGTCCTGACGACAAACGGCCCCGAGGGCCGCCCCGGCCGGAAGGCCGGGGCGGCGGACTCGGAACCGCACATTACATTGCGGCGTTGGACGCCTGTGCGACCCTCAACGTCTTCACGACGCTGAACATCCGCACGACGCCTCACACCTGCGCGGCAGCATATTACTCGAAATCGGACTCCGAGTAGTAGCCGCTGCCGACCATGACCTCTCTCCAGTTCTCCTGGGTCACGTTGACCGGGGAAAGGAGGTAGGAGTTCACGACCTTGAGACCGGTGTCGTAGGTCTCCGTGTCCAGGCGGGCGCCCTCGATCTCCGGAGTGTCCTCGCCGGCGAGGAGCGCGTCGGCAAGCTGAATTGCCGCCGCTGCGAGGTCGCGGGTGTCCTTGAAGACCGTCATGTACTGCTCGCCGTCGCGAATCATCTTCACAGAGGCAAGCTCACCATCCTGACCGGTGACGACCGGCAGGGTCTCGGTGGTGTCGTACTTCGCATCCGCCGAGAGTGCCTCAATGATAGCACGAGCCAGCGTATCGTTGGGTGCGAGAACGGCGTCCAGGGTGACGTCCAGAGCGGCGTTGCTCAGGAGGTTCTCCATCCGCGCCTTGGCAACCTCGGCACGCCAGTTCTCAGTGGCGATACGGGTGAAGTCGGGATCCGAGGAGCGGAGAGGAGCGGGGCCGACGACTTCGAGGACGCCGTCCTCAACGTAGGGGCGCAGGACGGACATGGCGCCGTCGAAGAAGAAGTTGGCGTTGTTGTCGGTCGGTGAGCCTGCGAAAAGGGTAATGACCTTCGGATCGGAGCTGGAAGCGTTCGGCAGATCCAGCGCCTCTTCGATCGCCGTGCCCTGGAAGACACCGACGCGGAAGTTGTCGAAGGTGATGTAGTAGTTGTAGTCATCCGAGCCGGTGATGAGGCGGTCGTATGCAATGACCGTAATGCCCTCGTCGGCGGCTTCGGCAACGACGGAGTTCACACCCTCGTTGATGTTGCCAATGATGAGCAGCTTGGCGCCCTTGGTGATGAAGTTCTGGATCTGCTCGTTCTGGAGACCCTGATCCGCATCGCCGTAGGTGACCTCCGCGGCGTAACCCGCTTCCTGGGCGCCCTCGAGGAGAGCCGCACCATCACGCTGCCACCGCTCGACGTGGGTTTCCGGCATGGCAATGCCAATGTCGATTCCGCCGCCTTCGCCCTGACCGGCACCGAATGCCATTCCCCCTGCGATTACCAGCGCAAGAGCTACGAGGAATACTCGTTTCATAACACACTCCTTTGTGTTCGGGATTTGCTCCATTGTTGCGAGGGGTTCGGACTCCTGACTACAGGAGAGATATCGCATTGTCTGTACTAATCGGACGTAGCGACGTGGAGCGGATGCTGGGTAGCACAGATCTGTAGTCAGTTCTGTGCTTGCTCCCGATCCGGCTCCGTTGTGCGATAGACGTCCTCGGCGCTGTGGAAACCGTCGCGGATGATCGTCTCATCCATGTTGTGCCTGTACACCGCCAGCGGCTCCTCGACGTAGTAGGGGATCTCGCTTCCGCTGTTGTTCGTCACATAGCGATCCGGCTCCGGAGTATTGCCTTCGGCGATGGCAACGGCGAGCTCCGCCGCCCGCGTCGCCAAGCGGTGTATGGGCTTGTACACCGTCATGAGCTGGAGCCCTTCCACGACTCGCTGCGTCGAGAGGAGGTCCGCATCCTGACCGACCACCGCGACCTTTCCGGCCATCCGCCGCTCCGAGAGCAGCTGGATGGCGGCGTTGGCAATCTGGTCGTTTGCCGCGGAGATCGCGTCGATCTCCGTGGTTCGCTCCAGGACCTCACCGATCTTCTCGCGCGCCTCGTCGGAGCTCCACGCCTCGAGCCAGATCTCATCGACCAGTTGAATGTCACCCCGGTCGATGAAGGGTTGAATGACCTGATACAGCCCGGCGTTGACGCGATAGCTGTTGTTGTCCCGGACCGAGCCGTTCACAATGAGGTAGCGCCCCCGCGGCACTGCCGCGGTGAGGGCGCGGCCGAAGAGGCGGCCCACCTCCTCGTTGTCGAAGGAGATGTAGGCGGTCACCGGCACCCCCTGAATGAGGCGATCGTAGGAGACGACGGGAATGCCGCGGTCCAGCGCCGCCTCGGCGACGCCGGAGAGCTCGTCGGTGTCGTGGGGCAGCAGGACCAGGACATCGATATCCTGGGTGAAGAGGTAGCGCACCTGCTCGATCTGCGCCTCGGTGCCGCCGGCGGACATCTGCAGGACCACCTCCGCGCCGAGCTCCCCGGCGGCGCTGTTGAACACCTTGATGTCCTTGTTCCACCGCTCAATGATGAAGGTGTCCGTGGCAATGGAGAAGCCGATCCGCGGTGCCTGCCCCACTGGCTCCGTCCCTTCCTCTGCGCCCGACGCCGGGGCGGCGCCGCTGCGGGCCGACCCGTCATCTCCGGAGCAGCCGAGCAGGGCTGCGGCCAGGGCGAGGGTCAGCGTCAGGACCAGTGCCGGCCTCAGCAGACGAGTCGCGGGTGCGGCGGTCCGCTGCGCGCCGCGGCGGCTCGGCGCCGCAAGCCGGCCGGCCCGCAGCGCGCGCACGGCCGGCCGCGCCTCGCCCGAGCGGATTGTCGTCACGTTACACATCAATGCCCTCCCGTCGAGAGAAGCTGGTCGGGGAGACGCCCTTGAACTTCTTGAAGATGCGACTGAAGTAGTTGGGATCGTGATAGCCGACGGAGTAGGCGATCTCCTTCACCGTCAGGCGACCCTCTTCCAGGAGCCGCTGGGCGGCGTCCAGGCGTACCGAGTTGAGGTGGTCGTTGAAGGAGGAACCGAGGTGCTCCGAGAAGAGCCGGCTCAGATAGCCGGCTGAGACCTCACAGTGCTCGGCGACCGTGGTGAGCTGCAGGGGCCGGGCGTAGTGAGTGTTAATGAAGCCGACCGCCTCCTTCAATGCCGCCGGCCACTGACTCCCGGCGTAGCGCACCTGCTGCTCCACCAGGCGCCGGAGCACCCGCTGCGCCCAGGCATCCAGCTCCTTCCGCGTCTCGAAGTCCATGACGTCGTGAATGGGGTCGGCAATGAGGAGGGAGAGCTCCCCGTTTCCCACCCGGGAGTCGAAGTCGTGGAGCACCCGCTCGAAGGCGGCGGCGACGCGGCTCTTGGCAACCGTGAAGGGCCAGGTGGCAAAGACCTCATCCGTCAGGGTCTGGTAGACGCTCTCCACGTCCTCGGCGGAGCGGGCCCGGGCAATGGCGCGGCCGAACTCCCGCACCCGGGAGCGGAACTGCCGGAGGTGCTCCTCCGACCCGGCGGTCGTGGGAATGCCGTTCAAGGCCTCGTCGCAGGAGAGGTAGAGCTCATCAAATCGGCGGCGGCTCCCGACGCTGACGGTCACTTCGCCGGGACGTCCTGCAAGCGCGGCGGCGGCGTCCCGGATGACGTGGTCGATCTGCTCCGGCGCCGCGGAGTCGGAGACGAACATGATCATCCGGCGCATGTTCTCCGCCCAGATGCAGCGGTAGCGCCGCTCCACCTGTCGCGCCAGAGCGGGATAGAGCTCACGGTTCGGCGCATCCACCGCGACGACCAGGCCGTGGTCGGATTGCAGCCGGAAGAGCCGGCGGAAGCGCATCCAGCCGGTCCGATCGAAGGGCTTCCAGGTGAGCAGCAGAATGAAGTCCTGGATCTCCCGGGCGAGCTCCTCCTCACCGTGCTGCGCCTCCTCCAGGCGGCGGTCCCGCCGCCGCCGGTCCTCGTCGAGCTCACCCTTCGCGCGGACCATGGTCTCAATGAAGCGCTGCCGTGACACGGGCTTCACCAGGTAGGCGAAGACCCGCAAGGGGATTGCCCGCTGAGCAAGGTCGAAGCGCTCGTACGCCGTGGAGAGGATGTAGAGGGAGTCCGGCAGCTCGTGCTGGAGCTCCCGAATGGTGTCGATCCCGTCGATCCCCGGCATGGCAATGTCCATGAGCACCACATCCGGCCGGGTATCCCGGGCCACCCGGATGGCCTCTCCCCCGGAGCGCGCCGTCCCGGCCACCTGGAACTCGTCGAGGCCGGAGTCGACCAGGTAGGAGTAGCTGTCCAGGACGGGCTCTTCATCGTCTACGATCAGGACGGAATACACGGTTCCACCTCGGTGTCGATTCTGATCAGGATCTCGGTGCCTTCGCCGGGGGTGCTGTGAATGGTCACCACCTCGTCGTCCTCCGGGTAGAAGAAGTGGAGGCGATGGATGACGTTCTCCAGGCCCATGACCTTCGACCCGGTGTCCACGTCGCGGCTCTGCGGCTCGAGGAGGCGACTCGCCGTCGCCTCATCCATACCGATGCCGTTGTCCCGCACCGACAGGTAGAGCACCCGATCCTCCCGCCACACCCGAATGTCGATCCGCCCCGGCCGGTCCACCCCCTTGAAGGCGTGAATCACGGAGTTCTCCACGAGCGGTTGGAGAATGAGCGCCGGTACCTCGCAGGAGTCGAGGCTCTCCTCCGGAACATCCAGGGAGAAGCCCAGGGAGCGGGGGAAGCGGATGCGCAGAATGTAGAGGTACGCCTCCAGCCCCTCGGTCTCCCGGCGGAGCGGGACGAAGAGGTTGCGCTCCCGCATGTTGTACCGGAAGAAGTTGGCCAGGTGCTCCATGAAGTCGGCGGTGCGTTCGGCATCCTCGGTAATGGCGATCTGCACCCCGGTGTTGAGCGTATTGAAGAGGAAGTGCGGGTTCATCTGCGCCTGCATGGTGTAGAGCTCCATGCGCTTGAGGAGCTGCTCCATCTTCAGATTGCGCAGGCGTTCGTTCATGTAGCCCTGCTCGATCTGCTGCTGCCGGTTCAGCTCGGAGATGTACTGGCGAATGTCGTGCTTCATGGTGTTGAAGGCGGAGACCACCGTTCCCACCTCCCGCACGGCGTCCACCTGGATATCCTCAATGTCGAAGTTTCCCCCGGAGAGCTCCCCGGCCATCCAGGCCAGACGGTTCATGGGCTCGGTGACCCGGTTGATGGAGATGGTGATCCAGAGCATGGCGCCGACGAAGGCGAGCAGAATGATCGAGAGGTTCCAGAAGAGGAGCTCCCGGGAGGTCTGGATGATCTCCTCGTACCGCGCCAGCTCACCCCGGAGGCCCGAGAGGCTGATCCGGTCGATCCGCTCGACAATGTGATCGCTGAGAACGGCCATCTCCTCGTAGAGGCTTGTGTACTCCTCAATGGCGCGCGCCCGTTTGAGATTGATCGCTTCCTGAATGAGGTCCAGGTACGACTCCAGGAGCGAATAGATCTCCCGGCGGGCGAGAGTGCCGTAATCATCGGCCACAGGAGATTCCTGCGGGAGCATGTTCCGCAGCACCTGCTCCTCCGCCAGAAGGTCGGAGAGTGCCTGAGAGGAGCGGCTGGAGAGGTAGTTCAGAAAGGGCGTGCGCACGGCGACCACCTCGATCTGCAGCTCCTGAAAGGCGCGCTCCGCGCGGAACTGGTCGTTGACGATCTGCTGGAGGCGCAGAGTCGCAAAGAGGATGTACACCATGGAAGCAATCACTATGGCGATGCCGACGGCAGCCGAATAGACCAGTCGCGAACGGAGCGAGTTGCCGGGGAACATCAGGAGGACCCCCGGATGATCTCAACACCGGTGTCGACGTAACCCGGCGCGTTCCCCTCATCGATCAGCGAGGAGAGGACGCGCACCGCCTCAATGCCGATCCGCTGCGGATTCACCGCAATGCTCGCGTTCAGGACGTCCCGGTCCAGATAGTCCAGGATGGCGTCGGTCACGCCGAAGCCGATGACCTGCACCTGCCCGACCAGGTTGAGGTTGATGATCGTCTGCAGGGCGGCGAGGGTGTCGTCGGTGTCCGTGAAGACCAGGCCGGTAATGCGGCCCGGCGGGGAGTTGCGCAGCAGCTGATAGGTCAGCGCCTCGGCGTCCAGGGGGTTGAGATCGGTCTGCCGCCGGAGGATCGGCGTCTCCAGGCGGTCGCCCATGGTCGTGGTAATGCCGAGCTCAATGAGCTCCTTCTCCGCGGAGACCGCCGGGGACTTGTCGCTGTAGACCACGTAGATCTGGTTATGGTCCTCCCGCTCCAGGAGGCGCGTGCCGATCCGCCGGCCCATCTCGAAGTTGTTGGTGCCCACGAAGGTCCAGGGGAGATCGTCCGAGACATCCTGCTCCACCAGGACGACGGGAATGCCCGCCTCCTCGAGCTCCTCCAGATGCCGGACCATCACCTGCTCCTGCAGGTAGGGATAGACGATGGCGCCGTCGATTCCGGAGTACCGGGCCAGCCGGAACTCCGGCGACCCCGGTCCAATCGGGTGGAAGGAGACCGCCAGGTCGTGCTCCGCCGCCGCGGAGGTCACCCCCTCCCGCACCGCCTCGAAGAAGAGCGTCGCCTGCTCCGGCAGAAACACCGACACGTGCCGCAGCTCCGTCCCTTCCTGCCCCTCGCCGCCCCCCTGTCCCCGCTGTGCCCGCTGCTCCCGCTGCGCCTGCGGCGTCGTCACCGCCTCGGTGAGCGACACCATGGTCGTAATCGACATGGTCAGCGCAACGGCAAAGAGAATGGAAACAACTGCCAGAAGAATACGGGGGAGGTATTTCATCACCTAACCAGACAAACCGTCCTGGAGAATATGCGATTCTGGCCCGGGTGTAAATGATGAGTGGGCGTGTGGGAGTGCGATCACCAGGGGTGCCGGCTTACGGGAGAGTCACGTCGTAGATTCGCAGAAAGCGATCATCGACACTCCAGCGCCCCGCCGCAAAGAGCGTATCACCGACCATTATCATGTCGGATGCCGGCTCAGTCAGGGAACCATCATGGACCTCGACTGGATCCAGGGGATTGCTCATGTCAAAGATACCGTATGGTGTTGCCAGGAGGGATCCGTTTCCGGCAACGCTCATCCCCGGACCGGTCATGGTTTGTACCAGGGTGGGATTCGCCGGATCGGTCAGGTCGAAGATTCGCATTGCCCCCGAATCGGTTGCGTAGAGCGTGTTCCCGTACAGATACGCACGGGTCAGGCGGTAGGGAGTGACGTCATAGCTGCCGACCTGAGAGATCGCAGCGGGATCGGAAATGTCGTAGATGCGTATCCCGTAGTACTCATCTATTACGACGAGTTCCTGACCTGAAGAGGTTGGAAGAATCTCTCTAGCGTACGGGGTTGTAGAGCTTTGGCCAATCAGACTCGGGCTTGACGGATTGGAGATGTCGTATGCCTCCACCGCAGATCCCCAGCCTGCTACATAGGCATAGGATCCGCTTATGTGGAGGGCATGCGCACCCGCCGTCGGCTGCTGGGCAATGAGAACAGGGCTCGTCGGTGAGGATACATCGTATATGTAGAGATCTCCTGCGGCGAAGTAGAGGGTACTGCTCATCAACTGAATACCGTCGCGGGCAATGCTGTCGCTGTAGATGTGACCGCTGTCGATTTCCGTCGGCATGCTCGGCGTGCTGACATCGAAGAGTCGGACTCCCGCCTCGTCATCCGAAAAGGCAAGGAGCCCCCCGTCCACCACTATGCTTCGTGCCCGGCCCGCGGTATCCAAAAAGCCCGTCTGGGTCAGCGCCGAGAGGGTGCTTGTGTCGATGATGGCAGCGCCCTGCCGCGTCGCAAGATATCCGCTCCCGCCTGCGGCAGCAAATGCTGTTCCGTTCCCGACGTCCGGAATGGCCAGGCTGTCCGCCACGGAGGGATTCAGTGGATCTGAAGAGATGTCCACGGAGTAGAGCGTTTCACTTGCCGTTACATACAGCTCGCCCCCTGTAGCGGACACAGACGAAGCAAGCGGCACTACCCCTGATCCGTTAACGACTGCGGCAGTGGCTGGGTCCGACACGTCGATCACATCCAGGCCAGAGGTCGTCGATGCATAGACGTAGTTCCCGGCGAGCGCAAAATCCCCGAAGGGTCCGGGCACTGTACCGACAAGTGAAGGCGCAGAGGGATCGGACAGGTCATACGCCAGAATGTCTGTTGAGCTACCACCCATGAAAACGAAGCTTGCCGTCGACGCCATGCTCGTCACGTCGAACGGAGCGGGAATGCTCGTTAACAGCGTCGGACTGGACTTCGCCGCAGTGTCCATTACATCTATGCCGCTGGACCGGGCCACGATTGCTACGTCGCCCCCCGGCAACGGCTCAACCAGCCGAACGTCGTCTACGTTGTAGTGGGAGACGTCGCTCGGACTGCTCGGCGATGCGAGAGAGAGAATGTGCATTCCGCCTCCCGTACCACTCGGGTCGGTGACGTAGAGGTAGTCGCCCTCGACCTCGACATGCGTCGGAAACGCTACGTTTACGGGCCCCAGATACGCCGGTGAGAAGGGTGCAGAGACATCGAGCACCTTGACCCCGCCGCCTTCCGCCGCCAAATAGAGGTGGGATGAGTAGAGGGCAGCATCGTTCACACCACCCGGCCGCCCAAAGGGGCGGGGCACTTCGCCGAGGAGCGTGACCCAAGCCGGGCCCGGGTCGGTATCCGGTATCCCCGTTGCACTGACTGCCGGGGCGCCGACTCCCCCGGTATCGACTGCTACGAGCGTGAAGGTGTAGCTGGTTCCGGGGCTCAAGCCCGTGACGACGTAGCTTTCCGTGCCCGGGGGGACCGTGACACCGGCGCTTCCCCCGGGCGACCAGGCAAGCGCAATATGGTCGAGCTCGGCAGCGGGAGGATCAGTCCAGGAGACGGTAAGGGAGGCGGGGCCGCTTGTGCACGCGGGGTTGGCAACGCTTGCGACAAGAGAAGTGCTGCCACTGGGCCCTCCATCACCGGACGCGTTGCTACGACGGCCCGGCCCTCCGCCGAACATGGGCCACTGCGCCGTCGCAGGTCCGCCGGTGTCATCCGGGACGGCGTATAGGATACCGCTCCTTGACGAAACGTAGACTGTACCGTCATTGCCGATTACCGGGCTGCCGGAGACTGCCCCGTCGGTCTCCAGTCGCCATTTCGGGCTTCCGTCGGGATGCAGGGCGTACAGCCCGCCGTCGTCAGAGCCGGCATAGACCGTGCCGTCGACGGCGATAGCGGGGCTGGACAGTACCTGGCCGTTCATCTCGAAACGCCAGCGCTCACTTCCGTCGCTGTCGATAGCGTAGAGTCCGCCGTCGTCGGAGCCCACATAGACGGTCCCGTCCGCGGCTATGGCCGGGCTCGATCGCACGCTCTCCCTCGGGGCTGAGAAACGCCACCTTTCATTCCCGTCGGGGGCAAGTGCAATCACCTCACCGCCTGCGGTGCCCAGATACACCGTACCGTCGGAAGCAATCGCCGGGCTGCTGCCTCTAATATCCTCTCCTGCCGCGTGCGTCCACTGGATGGAAGGGGTCGTGGCTATTGCGTGCACGCCGTCGTTGATAGTGGGCACATAGACCGTGGTATCTCCATGGACGGCAGGGCTCGAATGCTCAATCGCGCTGGTTGGTACGGTCCAGGCGAGCGTGCCGTCCGGATTCATGGCGACCAGATCGCCGGACTCGCCTACCACGTAGATTGTCCCGTTGTTGCCGATTGCAGGTTTGGAGTCCAGATCACGACTCGCGAAGTATTGCCATTTCTCACTGCCATCCGGGTTGATTGCATACAGGGTACTGTCGTCGGACCCTACGTACACCGTTCCGTCGTCGTCAACCGCTGGAGTGTGTTCAACAGATCCGACAATGGGAAAGGTCCATGCAACTGATCCTGAGGAGCTGAGTGCATACACCGCTTGGCTTCCGCCCAAATAGATCGTACCGTCCGGTCCGATGGCGGGACTCGCGTACGTGTCCGCGAATCCTGCATCGAAGGTCCATGCTGCCTCGACTGCGGGAATAGCATTGCCGTCTCCGGCGAACCTCCCGAGAGGGTCTATGGGATTATCGAAGTCTGGCAGCGGGAAGAAACAACCGCCGAGTACAATGAGAGCAAGGGCTGATGCAAGGCTTCGAAGCAGGCGGCGCACAACGGCGCAAGCGTACCCCACCCCAGTGTCCGGCGCAACCTCCGGACGAGTTCCGGCGGGTAAGGCGGCGCCTCGAGGCGCCACGCTACAGCGACAACGCGGTGGGTTTTCGACTGGCCCGGTGGCCCGGACAGGTCGCCGGCTCACAGTCCTTGGCGTTGTGGTCGGCGAGCGCCCCGACCCCGGCGGCAAGGACATGAGCATCGTCCTGCTCCAATTCTTCGCAGACCAGTTCCACGACCTCGTCCTTGTACTCACTTGTGCGTGCGGCTATCAGCATCCGCCCGGCCGCACGCGCGATTTGGCGGCGAAAAATGCCCCATCTCGTACCTTCGTACGATGTGCCGGTGATGCCCCCGGGCTACCCTGACAGACATAGGCGAAAGCTAAGGCAGCGATTCCCAGGCTGTCTGGACGACGGTCCGGGAGCGTACACGCGGGAGGTATGGGGTATGAAGTCTTTGGATTCGAAGCGGATGCGCCGGGTAGCCATGGCGGCCCTCGTCATGCTCGCAGCGACGGCGATCGTTGCCTGTCACTCATCGCTCATAGACCAGCTGGGCGGACAACTCCAGGTGAAGCAACCTACGTTCAGTCTCGAACCCGGTACCTACGACCATGACATTGAAGTTCGCCTCGTGACCGAGACGGATCAGGCGACCATCTTCTACACCACAGACGCATCGGACCCGAAGGCCGGCGGCGAGATCTACGGCGGGCCGATCACCCTTTCCGGGCCCGACACCGAGACGGACATTCGTGCCTACGCGGCACGTGACGGGATGCAGGATTCGGCGGTTGCCAGGGGGTGTTCGTCATTGAGTACGAGGCGTTGCCTCTTCCGGTCTTTACTCCCGGCGGAGGGACGACGTCCTCTCCAGCCCACTACAGCGAGGTGGTAGAGGTTGTACTCTCCGTGCCCGACCATCCTGATGCTGTGGTCTACTACACCTTCGGCGGCGAACCTACCCGCGACAGTACCGCGTACTCCAGTCCCATCGTGCTCAACCAGAATGGGACCTTCACCATCAACGCCCTGGGCGTGGAAGACGGATATGGCGACAGCGCCGTCGCCTCGGCAACGTACACCCTGGACCTCGGGGCCGTTGCGGAACCGACCTTCCACGACGGTGCCGGCACTCAGTTGGGCACCGGTCGCTACTGGCGCGACCTTGCCGTCGAGATCCGATCGGCTACCGTTGGCGCCGACATCTACTATACGGTTGCCGCCGGAAACACCGCGCCGACTCCCGAGCCGGGTGCGGCAGGCACAGAAGTCTATGACGGAACACCGATCGCTATTGGCGGAGACGGCACGGAAACGACCCTGCGCGCCGTGGCAACCTCCCCGGGTCGGGCCGACAGCGTTGTTGCCAAGGAGACCTTCACCATCGACTGGCCGGAGTTGACCCTGGTGGCCGATCCCTCTACCGGCGGCTCCGTGGAGATCAACGGACAGGGGAGCGCCGGGCCGGCACCGCTTGTCCTGGACAGCGCCGTGGGGGTCACTGCAACGGCAGGGACGGGTTACCAGTTCGGGTCCTGGTCCGTTCAGGCCGGGGATAGCGCCGAGATCGACATAACGGATCCCCTCTCCGCCTCCACCACCATCACCCTGGGGCCCACGGATGCAACCATTCTGGCGAGCTTCGTGGATGAAGGAGCGCCGGACGCTCCCACCATCTCCCTGCAGGGCGCAGGCGACGGAGATGTCACAAATCAGGATGTTCAGTTCACCCTTGGCGGCCTCGAAGCGGGCGCCGACGTGGAATACTCACTCGACGGCGGTACGGCTTGGATCGGCTACACACCGGGGGACACGATCATCTTGTCCCAGGAGTTGGAGTACCGGATCACGGCGCGGCAGACCGATCTCGAGAACAACACCTCCGCTGAATCACCTGTTATCACGGTGACGATAGACAAGACGGAGCCGGTGAAGCCGGCTGCTCCGAGTCTGGATCCCGCCGATGATTCCGGGGCTTCAGACTCCGATGGGATCACGAATATCGACTCCGGCCTGACATTCTCCGGCACAACCGAGCCGGGCGTGACGATCACTCTGACAAGCAGCAGGGACGGAGCTCTCGGAACTGTGGTGGCGGATGGGTCGGGGCAGTGGAGCCTGGATGTCAGCCTCACACCGGACGAAGCGACACCGCACGAGATAGTGGTGACTGCCGCAGATGCCGCCGGAAACACGGCGTCGTCGGATGCGACATCCATTACCGTCGACACGACGCCTCCGACAACACCTTCCTCACCGACACTTGACCCCGCGGATGATACCGGAAGCTCGAACAGCGACGGCGTGACGAATCAGACCTCGGGGCTGACCTTCTCCGGGACAGCCGGCGCGAGTGCCTTTGTCACGCTTTCGAGTAACGTTGACGGCACTCTTGGATCGGTGAGTGCGGACGGATCCGGCAACTGGAGCTATGATGCATCCTTAAGCGCCGGCGAAGCGACACCTCACGCCGTTTCGGCGGAAGTCACCGACGCCGCCGGAAATGCAGCCGCATCCCCGGAGACGTTCATCACGGTGGATACCACGGCACCCGGCATTCCGACCATATCAGGGACGACACCCGTGACAGGCGGAGTCATGGTGGAGTGGCAGGATCCGACGAACGCTGATCACGACTACACGCACCTGTCCTGGTTGCCCGCGGACGGGGCCGGTGAGGCCATGGTAAGCGCGGGAGGCGGGTCGCATACGGCGACCGGGCTCAGTTCCAGTTTCTCCTACGATTTCACCGTTCGCGCGTACGATCTTGCTGGGAACCCATCGGGCAGTGACAGCGTGGCCGGTATCATTCCGCTGACCGAGATGTACGCCGTCTTCGCAGATCTCGCCGGGACTAATCAGGACGAGGTTGGCCGGGATATCGCACTGACTGCCGCCGGCGACATCGTCATCAGCGGGAGTGCCGGAAACGGTACCGACCTTGATGCATTCGTTGTGAAGATTACCGACGGCACATTTGAACTGGATACCGCCTTCGGGTCCGGAGATGGGGTATACACGCTGAACAACGACAACGACGACAACGCCCGGGCCCTTGCCGTTGATTCGAGCGGGCGCATCATCGTAACGGGGAATACCGGGCTCGATAGCGATACCCGCCCCGGCCGCGACCTGCTGGTGTTCGCGCTGCAATCCGATGGAACACTCGATACGAGCTTTGCTTCATCCGGCATATTCCGTCTGGACGATGTCGGCAACTTCGATACCGCCGACGATTACACCAGGGACTACGGCTACGACATGCTGATCGCGGGGGATGACTCCATCTATGTCACGGGCCTTACACAGGGGTGGAGCACGGATGCATACGTTGCGAAGTTCACCTCCGCCGGTGCTCTGGACACGAGTTACGGGGCCCAGAGCGGCTTCTCCGTGGGGGCGAATCGCGCCGGCGTATACCAGGAGGTGGATCGGAACATCGGCGGGACGAGCGGCGCCATTGATCAGGGCAGAGCCATCGCCCTCGTTTCCGGGGAGATCGTCCTGGCCGGGTTCACCGAGTATCCGACGGTACCCGACTACGATATGACGTTGCAGCGCATCAACGGTGAGGGGACGCTGGATACATCGTTCAATTACTCTTCCGGATACAATCCGGCCTACGACAACATGAGCGGTGGCACCGATACACGAGACTATGTTCAGCCCGGCGCTCTGGCAATCGACGGGAGTGGGAACTTCTATCTTGGGGGTATCGGCTATACCGACGGGTCCACCTGGGATGGTGTCGTAGTCAAGACGGATGCCGCCGGTGCCGTGGACACCGCGTTCGGGTCCTCCGGCAGTTACACCTTCGGGAGTGACGGCCAGCACGAACAGTGCAACGACGTTGTCTGGGATGAGTCACGGGGCCGCCTGTACGTGATCGGCTCTTCGACCAACGGGAGCGGAAACACCGATCTCGTGGTGTATGCATTGGACAGCCAGGGCTCTTTGGACACGAACTTCGCGGGTACGGGTATATACGTCCATGACGGCGCCGCCGGCGGAACGGGTGACGATTCCGGCCTGCAGGGGGTGGTTACACCCGGCGGCGTGCTTCTTGTCGTTGGCTATAGTGCGAATGCAAGCGGTGACCGCGACGTGGTCCTGTGGGCAATTGAGCCCTGATCGACTCCACGCAGTGCGCGGCGAATCTGCGTCGGCATCATGCTGGGATCTCCCGGTCGGTGCCGCTTGTTCGCTCGGATAGCGACGTACCCGTCATGATCACCCGGTCGCCGCGGGCGGCAGCCCCGAGGTGTCTCCGAGAGGCTCCGTCCTGGTTCATACGTCCGGGATACCAGATTCGCGGTACGTGAGTGGGTCCTCACCACACCCCGCCGCCGACACCGCCAGGTGCACCGCGGCGGCGCGGGTGAGGGTCCTGCCGGCGTCGAAGGCTTCGGGGTCGTTCCGCTGGATGCGGCCGACCGTATCCAGTGCCTCGGTGACCTGGGGGGCGTCGCGGACCTCCTCCTCGCGGATGCGAGAGAAGACCGAGAGGGCTCCGCCGGCGAGGCGGCCCGCCAGGGGGTCGGAGGGTTGCAGGATGGAAGCCAGCTGGGCCGCTCGGGCCAGGAGGAGGGCGCAGTTCAACTCGTCGCCGATCCGGTCCCAGAGCTGCAGCGCCTCGCTCGTCCAGGCAAGGGCGGCTTCGTGATTGCCCTCCTGCAGTGCGACCCGGCCCAGGCCCTCGTAGTTCCACGCCTCCATGTAGCGGTCGCCGAGCTCCGCGAACTGCTGCGCCGATCGGAGGTATTCGATTCGGGCGTGGGGCATCTCCAGAGCCTCCTGCTGATGCCTCCAGCCCTTCGCGGTATCTCCGAGCCACCGCTCCATGAGCCCCCGGTAGCCGCGGGAGAGGGCCGTGATCGATCGGTCGCCCCGCTCTTCGGCAAGGCGCGCACTCACCCGAAACCGTCTTCCCGCCTCCCGCTACTCTCCCAGGAGAAAGGTCATGAGCCCGATCCCGAGCTTGACACCTCGCTCCACCGCTCCGGTAACCGACACCGTCACCGGCCTGAGCTCGGAGACGTCCTACACGTTTATGCTGCGCGTAGCCCGGCACCGCGGCGCGCCACGCGACCTGCAACGCCACATTTCGTCCGTCCATTAACCGAAATGCATGTCATTCCGTCAAATCATTTGACGAAATGACACTTTGAGCACTGATCTGACGACATGGATGTCGATCGGGTCTTTGAGCTGGTCGCGCGGGCGGTCGAGTCGGTGCGGAGGCTGGAGAAGCGCCGCTTCGTGTGGGAGCGGCTTGTGCAGACGGAAGGGCGGCCCTTTGTCGCCGTCCTCGGACCACGGGGAGCAGGGAAGACCGTGCTCCTGAGACAGCTTCGTGCGGAGCTGTCGGATGCGCTCTACCTGTCGGCGGATGCGCTGGACGCCGACGTTGACCTGTTCGAGTTGGCGCGCCGTCTGCATGAGGGCTACGGAATCATCGCCCTGTGCATTGATGAGATCCACTTCGTCCGCGACTACGCGCGACATCTCAAGCTGATTCACGACTTCCTGCCGGTGAAACTCTGGTTCACCAGCTCGGTGGCGCTATCTCTCACCGCCGCGAATTGGGACCTCTCCCGACGTGTCGTCTCCATTGCCCTCGATCCGTTCAGCTATCGCGAGTATCTCTGGTTCGCCCACGACCAGGAGACGCAGTCTCTGCCGCTCGAGCGCTGCCTCTCAGAACCGATTCCATTGGACTACTTGAGATTGGGGTGGCGCTTCAAGTCGTATCTCGAAGGTGGATTGCACCCTTTTCAACTGGCCCCGGGGGCGGAGCGCCGTGTCTTCGAGAACATGCTCGAGAAGGTGATCACCAGTGACATTCCCGGCTACGATCCTTCGTTGACCATGGAAGATCTGGACAACATGCGGAAGGTCGTCCGCTTCATCGGCCGGTCTCCGGTGGATGGTATCAACTACTCCTCGGTGGCGGCCAACGTCGGGTTCACCAAGTACAAGGCTGAGAAGTACCTGCAGTACCTGGAGCGAAGCTTCATCCTGAAGCGCATCTTCCCCGCGGGCACCAACGTGACGAAGGAGCGGAAGGTGCTCATGCAGCTTCCCTACCGGCTCCTCTATCGAGATTGGGACGATGTTGTCGGGGCGCTCCTGGAAGACTTCTTGGCGCACGCCATGCGTCACCACGGCTACACCTTCACCTACGCCAAGTCGACCCGCGGAGCCAAGACCCCGGACTACCTGTTGGACCTGGAGGGCAAGCCGGTTGTTGTCGAGATCGGCGGGAAGGGCAAGGGCCGCACCCAGTTCAAGGAGCTGGACTATGAGCGCAAAGTCGTACTGTATGGGAATGCCGACGGCTCCAAGTCACCCATCCCCGGCCAACGAGTCCCGCTCTTCTGCATCGGCTTCGCCTGAGCCTGGCCGACCGGCGGGCGCCATTGCAACCTGGGCCTGCGGACATCCCCACCGGTCCGGTCGGCGTTGTCTGCACCTCACCCAACCAGTGGCCGCACGATCTGTATGATCTCCTCAGCCATGGCGAGTGCCCGCTCCGAGTCGGAGTCGAAGTACGCTTCATCGGGGGTGAGTTCAGGAAGGCCGTTGGGGTAGCGGGTGGGAATGTAGTAGCGATCCAGCTCTGCAGCCTTCTGGCTGAGTCCTTTGACTCTCTCGGCGAGTTCGGGGGAGACCGCCGCCGCGCGTTCGAGCAGACGGGCAACCGCATGTCCGCGGGCTTCCCGATCGTGCAGGTACAGGAGGGCCTTCACCGCCTTCTCGGCGGCCTGCTGGGAGTGAAAGCATGCGGGCGCATGGCGGGCGTTGTCGCGGAGGATGCGTGCCGTGGTGAGCTCGTTTTCGGCGGTAATGAGCCACCGCCGTGCTTCGGCCTGGAGGGCTTCATCGCTCATAGACGACTTCTCCTTCCTGAATGATGCGGCGAAAGAATGGGCGCCGGCGATTCCGGTCGAACTCTTCGGGTGTGTAGACCAGGAGCTCAATGCCGATTGGTGCGACATCGTGAACGTCCGTGAAGTCGAGAGGGCGGTCCACGAAGCGCCGGTCGGTGTCCGCGATTACGGCAATGTCGAGGTCGCTGTGACGGGTTGCGGTGCCGCGGGCGACGGAGCCGAAGACGATCACCTTCCGAATGGAGGGGTGACATACGGCCCACTCGCGGAGCGCGGCGGCCACATCGGATGTCGACCGTACGGCGGGGTCCTTTGGCATCGATCCAGATCTCCAGGTACTGATTGTAGCGGAGAGACGCAGGGTTGGCGACGGGTCGGCGCCGGCGGACCTTCGAGGGTAAGGCGGCGAGCGGGCAGGGGCTCACCCCCGCTCCTCCGCCCCCTCTCCCACCGATTCCAGCGATCTCCCTCCTCAGTTCGCCGTCCGCAGCCCGAAGGACGTCTGGCCGTTCGGGTACATGACGAAGGAATCGAGTATCAGGTCGGTCGCGCTGTCCCCACTGCGGAGCCAGTCGTTGGCAAAGGTCGTGTACGTGATCCGGCCGTTTGCGGGGTCGATACCGCTTAGATTTTCATTGACTGGGCTGTCGAAGCTCTGGAGGTTGCAGAAGAATCCGGGATCGTTCAGGCCGCCGTAGTCGGATATCTCGACGTAGCCCGCCGACGTCGCGTCGTACTCGTAGAAGCGCACCTCCACCTGGCTCAAGTGTCCATTTGCGTCAAAGGTGAGGGTAGCCGCGGGGACCGGCATGACAAAGTCCCCGTTCGAATCTTCCGGAGCGCTGCTGGACCTGTCGAGGGAACTGATAGCGGTGTTGTCCTGCTTGAGCGTCCAGGTCCCCTGCGGAACTGACCCGGCAAGAACGGCGGTAGCGCTCTGAACGACGTCGACACTGTCGTGGACGCGATAGTTGAGCCGCCCGTCCGGATGGTAGTCGGTGAAACCCACTTCGGAGGGGTATGCTGCCGGATTGTTCCCGGAGTCTACCGTCGTCAGGGGCGAGGTGTCGGTGAACTCGGTTCCCTGCTGATCCGTCGCCGTCTCACCGGCCGGCGGATGCAGGGTCAGAGCCGCGGTGGCGTCCTGCAGAGCCGCCGCACTGAGATCGTACTTGTATCTCATTGAGGCGGTTACGATGTAGTTGTCCAGCGCGTAGTTATCCGGCGTGACGAGAACGCCGTCCTCGATCGGCGCGATGTGCAGATATCCGAAACTGACACGCCAGTCGTACGCGGGATCTGGAACCGTCGCGCCGCTGCCGAAGTCCGGGTCGTTCTCCGGCTGGAAGGCGACGTCGAAGCTCCCGCGTACCAGGTCCCCCGTGTTGGCCACAACGTCATAGGTCCCCTTCAGGCGGGTGCCGTCGTACTGCTCGATCGTGAGGGATCCGCTCTGAACGTGATCCCCGCCTCCGCTGATGTCGTGCAGAACGGTCATCTCGATCGGTGCATACCCTGATATGTAGTAGTCCTGGTAGGTCTGTCCCGTTTCAACGGCCGCGTAGTTGAATTGAATCCCCACGTCCCCGCCGGTCGCCGTCTGACCGTAGATGCGGAGGTCGGTGTTGTCCGTGGAGTAGTAGACCTGAGCATTAGAGGTGTCGATGTTAACGGAACTGCCCGCGACGGTGCCGGTCATCACAAAGGAGCCCGCGGACTCGGCAGGATCAGTGCCTCCTCCTCCGTCCCCGCCGTCGGCGCCAGGTTCAATCGAGAAGGAGTGCTGGACATCCGGATAGACGCAGTGGAACCCGACGTAATCGATCGGGATGCCCGAGGACGTGGTGTCCTGCGGTGAGCGCCAGATGTTATCGAAGGTGGTAATGGAGATCGGCCCTGTGGCAGGGTCCAACCCGTCCCAGGACTCCCGTGTCTGAGGATCGGTCTCATAACTGGTGACCGACAGCATGGCGTTGCCGCTCAGATCACTGAGAACCGAATAGTCGGCAAGCTCCTGGTAGTCGCCTGCAGAAGCGCTGTACTCCTGGAAGCGTATGGTGATCGAATCGGCATGTCCATCCGCGTCGAAGGTAATGGTCGGCGACGGCACCGGGATGCTGAAGTTACCACTCTGGTCGAAGGGAGCTACGGCGCCGAGATCGTATGTCGCCACGCTCGTGCCGTCTCTCTTCAGCGTCCACACTCCGCTTACGGGATCTCCGGTCAACCACGCCGTCACGCTGTTCACGTGGTCGGTCACATCCGAGACGCGGTACCAGAGATCCCCGTCGGGCATGTAGTCTGTTTCACCGTCATTCACGACGTAGCTGTCGGGGCTGTTTGTCGAATCCCCTGTTGTCACCGGTTGAGCGGATGTGTAGGCCTGCCCATCCTGACCGTACGCGGTAGAACCATCCGGTGGGTGCAGCGTCAGCTCGGATGTGCCTGCTTGAAGGGAAGATCCCGTGATATCGATATCTGTCGCAATGCTGACGCTTAGCAGGTAGCGGGTCATCTGAAACTGGTCCGCAGTGATCGCAATGCCCGATTCCAGTGTCGACGTTGCTCTGTACCAGAAGCTCAGATCGAATTCGTACGGAGCCACGGTGCCGTCATCCTGGGACCCGTCGTCCTGTCCGGTGCCGTCATCCGTGCCATCATCGGTCTGCTCTTCATCAGTTGCTTCCTCTTCCAGGCCTTTGTCGCTCCCCTGATCCGGATCAAACGGGACGAGTGGACAGGCAACGAGAAGTGCAGCCGCAACAACAGCGAACAGGGCCAGAGAAAATCTACGCATGATACCTACCTCATACGGCTCAAACAACCAGTAGAGTTAATTATTTATGGCAGTTTCTCATTGCCGGTGAGGTACGTCAAACCCACAAATACTGCGCAGATCAAAAAGCGAATTGACCCTGGTAGTAGGGCGCCTCATAATGAAACAACGCCGTGGATTAAAACGGAGAGAGGCTTTATGTTGCGAAAAGTTCTCGCGGCCCTGACGGTGGTCGGCGCCATGACGTTGATTGGTGCGTGCGAGCATTCGCCGATCATGTTTCTGCGTCCACAAGTATCCGGCACCATTGCTGTCCAAGCGGTACGTGACAGTGGGGATACTGCGCCAATGGCCGCAGGAGTCACGGGCTCGGTGGAACCTTCTTTCACTATGGAGCCTGACTATGTCCCGGGGTATGTCGACGCCGGCGTGCCGGACTATCTTGCAGTGACGCTGCGTGAGGTTCGTATTCACGCGGAGAGCGCAGTTGCTGCAACGACAATCTGGAGCGGCAGCAAGGAGTTGACCCTGGACGGCAGTGATGTCGACGTATCCGACATCAACAGCGAACTGCGCAGCATTCCTCTTGGCTCATACGAAGGCATTTCGCTTCAGTTTGACAGCATCGCACGAATCAAAGGGACCCTGACTGGGCGGTTTCTCGTTGACGGGGCCGAGCGGGAGCTTACCGTGTACACCGACAGCCGATATCCGTATGACGCGGTGAACGGAGTCGGTGGAGCCGCTTCCTACTCCGACTTCACCGACGGGCCGGCCGAAGAGATGGAGGTGTGGATCGGCCATGACGGGGATCGGCTCCACGTGTACTCTCATGTCGATTTCGAGATCACTGAGAACAGCGCGCCACAACTGACCCTGCTGTTCGATCTCAATCGGCTTCTCCGTTTCTATAACGGACAACATCCGGATCCATCACACGGCGGCGTGAACCCTGCTGACCCGACGGACAGGGCCTACTTCTTCGCGCACTCCGTCTTCTCGAACTCCGTCGCCGCCTTCCTTGGTGAACCTGGCAGTATTGAGGGGTATCAGGCGTTCTACGCGGAACTCGGCAATGACTACCCACACGGCGTTCGCGCATGGATGACCCTCGTGTACGGTCCCGACGATTCATTCCTCGCGGGCCATCTCAATGGAGACGACGACAACGCCCTCACCGTGGCAAAGGGCGCTATATCGACCTACACCCCCAACAACGACGGCACAGTCGACTTCACCTACGTGCTGGACGGCGGCGCCACCGTCTACAACGTCGAAGGTTTCGTGCGCCAGTCATCCCTGGGTGATAGAACCCCAACGGCCCTCTACGACGGGTACAACCACAACGGCGAGATGCGCTCCAACGGCGAAGCCGAATTCGTACTCCGCTATCGCCGGTGAGCATTCCCCTGGCTGTGTGAGTTCCGGCCTCCGGGATCACGGGCCGGCAGGTCAGCGGAAGCGGACGATGAACTCCCCGACAAGGTCCAGGTCGCTCGCAACGAGTGTGTATGATCCCGCCATGATTGTACCGTCCCAGACATCAAAGGTGATCGTGCCGCTATCCACCGACCTTCCCCAGGCTCCGTGCTGCTCCTCGATGATGGATGAGAGCACCGCAATCTCGAGATTGTCGGCCTGAACGTCGAAGGTTTGTCCCTCCTCGTAGACGCTATCCACACCAATGTCGATGCCCGTCGCCGAGGAGTCGTCGCTGGTCGGCTCGAGGATTCGGTAGGCTCTGCCGCCGTCACCGTAGCTTTGACCGCCCTGGATCCGCGCCTCCGGCTGTGCGGTATCAATGCTCACGGATTCCCCGAGAATCGTTCCCTCCATGACGAAATAGCCTGCCGTGCCGAGAGGATCGATGGGATTGTCGAAGTCTGGCATGTGATAGGCGCAGCCGCTCAGGATCAGTGCCGCCGTCACGGTCATGAACCCGAGAACTACCGTGATCAGCGCTGCCCTATCGCTACTGTGGACTGTGGGTCGTCGAGAATTCGTGTGTCCCATGGAACGATGGCCTCATTCAACATGTGATGACGAGCGGCGTCAAGCGAATCCCCCGGGGCCGCGGATCACCTCCAAACCGAGCTGCTGTTCCAGCACATCGAAGTCGCGATCGTTGTGGATGAGCGGCAGGCCGTTGTCAACGCAGAAGGTGGCAATAATCAGATCGATGGTCTTGCGCACCGTGACGCCGCCGCGGCGAAGCATCCGGTAGTTGTCGGAAGCCTTGACGGCAATATCCTTGCCGACCAGGTCGCGGTACTCCAACCGCTCGATCAGTGCGCTTGCCTCCAGATAATCCGCATCAGAACGGAAACCTTGAAGCAGCTCTGCGATGATGAGGTCTCCGATTACGACGCGGTCCGATTCCAGCGCCTGATCAACGGCATCTGTGTGCGGCGCCGCGACACCGTTGAAATAGTCGATCCACGCCGACGTGTCTACGAGAACCACCCATCCGCCTCCCGATTTCTAGGAGTCACGCCTCATTCGATCGAGGTCACCCTCCCACTTCAGCCGACCGCGAAACCGGCGGATTGCGTCTTGGCGCCGGACGTGAACAAGCAGGCGCAAGCCCTCCTCAACGGTTTCCCGCTTGGTCTTCTTGCCGGAGGCTTCCATCGCCTCCGCCATCAGGTCGTCGTCTATGACAATGTTTGTTCTCACAGGCCTGGCTCTCAGATGTGTATTGATACGAACAAGATACACATTGCATCCTTCGATTGCAAGGTGGCGTAGAGCAGGGTTCAGGTGAGCGCGGCCGTGCCCGACGCGCGCATGCGGGCATCCGGGCCACACCCTCGCGCAACTCCGGGCGCCCGGGTATCCGCGGCACGGGCCCCTCACCCCAACTCCCCGCTCTCCAGGAAGCTGTAGTACCGATCATGGCTGAAGATCACGTGATCGAGGAGGTGCATGCCCAGGGTCTCCCCGGCGGCCAGCAACCGGCGGGTGACTTCCCGGTCCTCGTCGCTCGGTTCGACGTTGCCGCTGGGGTGGTTGTGGGCGACGACGACTGCGGCGGCGCGGTCGGTCATGGGGTCGGCGAAGACTTCGCGGGGGTGGACGACGGTGCGGTTGACCAGGCCGACGGTGACAATGCGGGTGGCAATGATCTCGTGAGCGCCGTTCAGGGAGATGCTGAGGAAGAGCTCCTGTTTGCGGTCGGCGTAGTGGCGGACGAACGGAAGCACGTCGGCGGGGAAGCGGACCCGTTGCCTGCCCGGGCAGAGGATGCGCCGGGAGAGCTCGAGTGCGGCAACCAAAAGGCAGCTCTTGGCGTTTCCCAGGCCGGCAATGTGGTTGAGGTCCGCAACCTCGACGGGGCCGTCCCGGGAGTCCAGGAACTGGAGCACCTCCTCGGCGAGGTCCCAGACGTTCTTGCCGCGAATGCCGGTTCCCAGGAGGATGGCGACCAACTCCTGGTCCGAGAGCTGATCCGCGCCCAGGGTGGTCAGGCGTTCCCGCGGGCGCGGTGGGGCGTGGGTGGGGGTAAGCACGTTCACATCGATCTCTACTATCCAACTGCGCCTCCTGCTTCACAGGCCGCGGTCGCTTCCGCGCACACGCCCGTATTACATTACGCATGCGACATATAACCTAATGGTTGTTATACTTGTTTCTAGATGTGAGATGTGAGTGGTGCCGACCGCAGCTTCTTATGCGAAGTTGGGGGCGGCGCGTGCACTATTGTCAACGCATATCCAGCTTACGAGGAGCAGGAAGTATGAAACGGAAGCACCTAACTCGGCTTGGCTTCGTGATCTTGATCGGTCTTGCCGTGGCGCTGCCGGTGTTTGCCGGCGGAGCCCAGGAAGAGGGCGAGGCGGAGATCGAGATGAGACGGCAGCCGCGGCAGTACATTTCGCCGGATGCGAGTAGCGGCACCAAGGACGTGCTTGAGCTGCCGTTTCCTACGGTGCAGCTCCCGGCCGAAGATCTGGTCATTGTCGAGTACAATCTGTCCATCTTCAACGCGGATGGTGAGCTCGTATGGACGCAGAGCCAGGTCCAGGAGGAGCGTGTCGGCTTCTTCGGCGGCATCTTCGGTGCCGAGAAACCGAGCGTCGAAGTGCCGGAGAATCTGACCTGGGACGGCACCTACCAGGAATCCGAGCTCGGATCCGACGGTGATTATGTGCCGGACGGCGATTACACCTATCAGCTTTCAATAACCGACGACGAGGGGAATGTCGCCCGAACGCCGCCCTTCGGCGTGACGGTGGACAACACACCGCCGGAGGTTGAGACGATTGCCGATCCCAACTACGAAATCTTCAGCCCCAACGACGACGGCATCCGGGACACGGTCACCTTTGAACAGGAGGCGAGCAGAGAGCAGTCCTGGACGGGTCAGATTCTGGAGGTCGATGGTGACGTGGTCTGGGAACAGACCTGGGAAAACCCGAATCCGAACGACCGAACTCGTGACGTGGAGCCTCCCCGGTCGGTTACCTGGGACGGTACGTACAACGTCGGCGACCAGGCCGGTGACACCGTGCCGGAGGGGAGCTACACCTACCGCCTCAGCAGCGAGGATCGCGCCGGGAACTCCACCACCGTGGAGTCCCAGTGGACCGTCACCATGAGCCTCCGCGCCGGCGACGTCATTCTTACCGTTACGGAGGAGGACCCCATCTTCAGCCCGAACGGGGACGGTGTTCAGGACACTCTGACGGTCTCGATTGAGCTTGCCGAGCCGGAAGGAATCGACACCTGGGAGATCGAGGTTGCTCCCCGGGACGATCCTGCGGATGTGCTCCGGAGCCTCACCGGTCGCGGCGAGCCGCCTGATGAGATTACCTACAACGGCCGGAACGAAGTCGGCAATGTTCTCGATGACGGTGTCTATTCCGCACGGATGACCGTCGAGTACACGAACGGAAACGTCGTATCCTCGGAGCCCATCGGGTTCACCGTGGACAACACCGCGCCTCGCGCCGGCGTATCCGTTGAAACCATCCCGGAGGAGACCGACTCGGACGATCCCCTGGTCTTCGGCGGGACGAACAAGCAGGCGCTGGAGATCAGCGCCGACATAAGTGATGAGCAGCAGTGGTACGCGGTCATCAGCGGACCCGACGGCGAGGTTCGTGCGCCGATCGGCGAATACGGTCTTTCCGGGCCGGAGTTCACCGTGGAATGGGACGGCACCATGCCGGACGGCTCGGAAGCGCCCGACGGTGTCTACACCCTCTACCTGGAAACGACCGACCGCGCCGGCAACTACGGGCAGTCCCGGGAGATCCGGGCGCGAAAGGATACCCGGGAGACCCCGATAGATATTGAGATCGGAAAGGACGTCATTACCCCGAACGACGACGATGTCGACGACAGTGTTGAGATCCGGCCGCAGTTCGAGGTTGCCGAGGGCATTGATGAGTTCCTCCTGGAGATCCGCGACGACCGCGGCCGGGTGGTGCGGACCCAGTACAAGCGCACGCCCTTCGAGGTCTTCGAGTGGCAGGGCCGGAACAATGCCGGCGGCCGAGTTCCCGACGGCGACTACACCGTCGACTTCAGGATCATCTACTACAACGGCAACGAGCCGGAGATCACCGGTGCGGGGCCGATTAACGTGACGACACCGGAAGTTCCCGAGGCTCCTCCGGCAACGCCGCCGAACATTCGCATTGCCGTGGGTCCGCTTCCCTTCTCGCCTGACGACGACGGCGTGAACGACGAGCTCAGGATCCGTCTGGTCACCAGGAGTCTTACCGCAATCACGCGGTGGTCGCTGCAGATCCTCGATCCCATGGGCAACCGGCTGCGCTCCTGGAGCGACACCGGCGAACCCCCGAGTCTCATTCGCTGGAACGGCCGCGCCAGGGACGGCGAGCTGGTACAGAGTGCGGAGACCTACAAGGCGGTCTTCCTCGTCGAGGACGCCGAGGGCTTCGTGGTCACTGAAGAGGCGGACATCCCCATCGACATCCTGGTCATGAAGGAAGGGGACCGCTACCGGATCCGGGTACCGAGCATCCGATTTGCTCCGTACACCTCCGACCTCTTCGATGTCGAGCAGGAACTGCTGAATGAGAACCTGCAGACCCTGCGACGCCTCGCCGAGATTCTGAAGCGCTATCCGGATCGCGAGATCACCATTGAGGGTCACGCGGTGCACATCTACTGGCAGCCCGGACCGCGACGGGACCGCGAGCAGGAAGACGTCCTGATTCCGCTCTCCCGCAACCGTGCACAGGAGGTCAAGGAAGCCCTGATCATCCTGGGCGTCGAGCGGGACCGGATGAACGTCGTCGGCTTCGGTGGCGCCCGGCCGATCGTGCCTCACAACGATGAGGAGAATCGCTGGAAGAACCGCCGCGTCGAGTTCATTCTGGAACGCGAGTAAACGCCGCGCGCCGGGCGCGAGCAGACGTCCGGCACGAACAGACACCTGGCGCGAACAAGCGCCGGGCGCGCACGAACGCAGCGCGCCAGGGCCGGCCTCCGGGCCGGCCCTGGTTATGCGTTCTCTCGACCTTGACACCGGGCATCCACTTTGCTACGTTCCGAGTTCAACGAAAGGAGAAGGTATGTCCAAAGCACATCGCGGCCGGCCGCTCAAGGAAGAGACGGCAGGCGCCGGAAGAGGATACTGCCCCGTTACCAAGAAGACCGGTGTGAAGCTTCTGTATGAAGTGGAAATTGACGGTGAGAAGGTAATGGTGTCCAAGGCGGGCAAGGCCACCCTGGATAACGCCCGGCGCCGCAAAGAGCAGAAGGAAGAGAAGCAGGAAGCGGCCCAGGAGGCCTGAGACACCGCGCGCCGCCGCATGGACGGCGCGCACGGTCTCGTCGTGGCACAAGGCCTCAACGCGGAGGCGAGTTACTCCTCGCACTCCTCATCGGCAAGCTCGACACCCTTCGCCCGCTTGCCGGCAATTATCTTTCCCAGTCCCGGAATCTTTTCAATATCCTCGTCAATGCACCCTTCCCGCTCCTTGTTGAAGTAGTCGGGATCCTCGAAGGAGTAGGTGAAGTTCGTGTGGACGTCGTAGCGCTCTTCCATGAGCGCCACGGTGTCCTCCGTCATGACCAACTCCTCGTCGGTGGGTATGACGAAGATCTTCGTGGGTGAGTCGTCCGTCGAGATGACGGTCTCGGCGTTCTTCGTTCGCGACGCCTTGTTCTTGTCCGGGTCGAGGTTGATGCCCATGATCTCCAGGCCCTCGGCCGCCAGTGCCCGAATCGTCGGTCCGCGCTCGCCGACGCCGGCGGTGAAGACCACCGCGTCCACGCGTCCCAGGGCGGCGGCGTACGATCCGATGTACTTCTTGATCCGGTACGCCTCCGCCTCCATGGCAAGGCGCGCCTGCTCGTCTCCGGCGTCGGCGGCCTGCTCAATGTCACGGCGGTCCACGTACTTCTCGGTAATGCCCATGACACCGCTCTTCTTGTTGAGAATGCGCTCCAGCTCATCGGCCTGATAGCCGCCCACGTTCATCATATGAAAAGGAATCGCCGGGTCGATGTCACCGCAGCGCGTTCCCATGACGAGCCCTTCAAGGGGTGTGAGGCCCATCGAAGTGTCTACGGAGACGCCGTCCTTTACTGCGCAGATGCTCGCGCCGTTGCCGATGTGCGCAATAATGAGGTTGGTCTCGGTCGGCTTCTTCCCCAGGAGGACTGCCGCGCGTTTCGCGGTGTAGAGAAACGACGTCCCGTGGAAGCCGTACCGGCGGATGCCGTGCTCCCGGTACCAGGAGTAGGGCACCGCATAGATGTAGCTCTTCGCCGGCATGGTCTGATGCCAGGCGGTATCCATGATGGCTGCGTGCGGGACATCAGGCAGGACCTCCCGGGCGGCCTCGATACCCATGATGTTCGCCGGGTTGTGGAGCGGCGCCAGGCTCTGGAGTTCCTTGAACGTGTCCAGGGCCTCGTCCGTCACCAGGACGGACTTGGCGAACTTCTCGCCGCCGTGCACGGCGCGGTGTCCCACCGCCTTGACCTCGGTGATATCGGAGATTGCGCCGTGGTCCTTGTCGACCAGGGTCTTCATGATGAGATCAATGGCTTCCTTATGAGTCGGGCAGGCGTGCTCCAGCTCGTACTCATCCTTACCCTTCGCCTTGTGGGTGATCTTCGATCCTTCCTGGGTGACTCGTTCCACAATACCGCTCGCAAGCGGTTCCTTTGCGACCCAGTCGTAGACTTGGTACTTCACTGAGGAGCTTCCACAGTTGAGCGTGAGAATAACCATCGGTTCCTCCGGAGTTGCTGTTCACGTGTCGAGTATGTGGCGGAATTGTCCCATACTCCGCACCAAACATCAAGGCGACTTTGGGTCGTCCGACCGACCGGCAACGCCCGCCGGGCGCGGAGCCGCCCGCTCGGCCTGGGCGCGTCCCCGAGCGGCCAACTCCCGCGCCCGGCCCGGTGCCGGCGCCCCATCTAATCCATCGGAACGCCATAGATAGCCCGTTTCGGCTCAAATTCACTGTTGCGCGGTCCAGATTTCCGGTTTATCCTCTTTAGTAACGCGAGTTATTGGCAGGGGGCGGTGCGTCTGCACCGTTGTTCTGTCAATTGCACACCCAAATATAGGAGGAGTGTTCATGAGACTACACGTTAAGGCTCTCGTGACGGCGCTTGTGCTGGCGCTGCTCATCGTTCCCTTTGCTATGGCCGGCGGCCAGCAGGAAGGCGGTGGTGGCCAGCAGGAGGTGGAGGAAGAAGATGGGGACATGGCGACCAATCCGACGGACAATCCCTGGACGAATGGCCAGGACCTGTCGGGTCGCACAGTCAACATCTTCGGCGCCTTTGTTGATACGGATGCCGAATTCTTCGAAGAGAGCATGATTCCCTTCGAGGAAGCAACCGGGATCGACATTGAGTACGAAGGATCCGGTGACTTCGAGTCGCTGATCACGGTGCGCACCGAAGGCGGGGATCCCCCCGCCCGGTCTCATGTATGACCTGGTTGATCGCGGCCACGTGCTCGACGTCCGGGACATGGTCTCCGA
The DNA here is from genome assembly GCA_964654185.1 of uncultured Spirochaetaceae bacterium. Classification (GTDB taxonomy): domain Bacteria; phylum Spirochaetota; class Spirochaetia; order DSM-27196; family PWMO01; genus CAYFQV01. The sequence goes on from CAZZIE010000031.1 coordinate 30,277, forward strand.
AAGCAAGTTGAGCGACACCTATCTGCAGAGCTGGCGCGACATGGCCATGTACGGCGGCATTGAAGCAGGTGTCTGGTACCGCGCGAGCATCAAGAGCCTGGTATGGTATCCGCATCCCGAGTTCGGCGATGCCGGGTACGAGATTCCCGAGACCTGGGACGAGATGCTGGCTCTCTCGGATCAGATGGTTTCCGACGGCGAGACTCCCTGGAGCATTGCCATGGAGAGCTCCGGCGCAACCGGCTGGGTCGCCACCGACTGGATGGAAGACATCATGCTCCGCACCGCGACTCCCGAGCAGTACGACCAGTGGGTCGCCGGCGAGCTCAACTTCGATTCTGAGCCTGTCCGTCGCGCGGCCAACATCATGGCTGAGATCTGGTTCAATGAGGACTACGTCCTTGGTGGAACCAACTCCATCCTGACGGTGCCCTTTGGCGACGGTCCCGCTCCCCTCGAGGCCAATCCTCCGCGGGCGTGGCTGCACCGCCAGGCGAGCTTCATTGTCAACTTCTTCAGTGAAGACACGCAGCTCGGCGAGGACATGCGCTACTTCTACCTCCCGCCCATCGATGAGGAAGAGGGACGCCCCGTTCTGACTGCAGGCGACATCTTCAGCCCCATGACCGACTCACCCGAGACGGCAGCGGTAATGCGCTGGCTCTCCGAGGGTCGCTCCACCAGGGCATGGGTCGAAGCAGGCGCCATGGTCGCGCCGCACAACGACGCGAGCCTGGATTGGTACCCCGATCAGTGGTCCCGCGGCTACGCAGAGATCCTGCAGAATGCCGACACGGTCCGCTTCGACGCGTCCGACCTTATGCCCGGACAGGTCGGCACCGGCTCCTTCTGGACCGGCATGACCAACTGGGTCGCCGGCGATGACCTGGACACTGTGCTCCAGGACATCGACGAGTCCTGGCCGGAAGAAGAGTAGTCGACGGCCGCGGCATTGTGCCGCACAATGTGAAGAAAGGCGGCCCGGCAGATTGTCGGGCCGCCCGTGTTTCCAGTTTGCGGACGAAACCAAGAGGCGGAGGTCTAGAGGGGGAGCCACATGAGTCAGGCGCTTGAACAGTCAGGGTTTGGCAAGTTCTTGACGTCCAGGACGGGTAAGCTGCTGGTGTCGCTTATCATTCTGGTGGCGGTCATCTTTGCCATTTATCAAAGCTTCATCTTCATGAGGGATTCGGAGGCTTCGAAGTTCTCGATCGCGCTGATTGCCCTGGTCGTGGGAATCGGCGGGATCTGGGTGCTTCTGTGGTCCCTGAACAACTTTGTAGATTCCTTTCCGGAACGCATACGGAACTTTCTGCGACCATTCGTGTTCGCCGGGCCCGGTGCGCTCATCCTGGGGCTCTACATTGTATTTCCAACGGTCTACACGCTCTACCAGAGCTTCATGAACCGGACGACGACGGAGTTCGTGGGGCTCAAGAATTACGCCTTCATCTTTACCGATCCCCAGATGCTCATCGTCCTTCGGAACACGCTCCTCTGGGTCGTCCTGGTTCCGGCTGTTGCGGTGATACTGGGCCTGCTGATTGCGGTCATGACCGACCGTTTTCGTCCCGGCTGGGAGAAGGTCACCAAGTCCCTCATCTTCCTGCCGCTGGCCATCTCCTTCGTTGGTGCCAGTGTTATCTGGCGGTTCGTCTACTACTACCAGCCGCCCGGAACCGAGCAGATCGGGCTCCTGAACGCCATTGTTACCGCCCTCGGAGGTGACCCGGTGGCGTGGCTCATTCAGCGGCCATGGAACAACTTCTTTCTGATCTTCATTATGATCTGGCTGCAGACGGGCTTCGCCATGGTCATCCTGTCCGCATCGGTCAAAGGTGTCCCGAAGGATCTGCTGGAGGCGGCCCGAATCGACGGTGCCGGTGAGGTCCGAGCGTTCTTCAACGTCACCGTGCCCTACATCAGCGGGACGATCCTTACGGTGGGGACAACCATCTTGTTCCTCGTGCTGAAGATCTTCGACATCGTCTACGTCATGACCAGCGGTCGCTTCGGAACGGGGATAGTTGCATCGCGCTTCTACCAGGAGGCCTTCATCTTCCGGAACTTCGGCCGGGGGTCCGCGCTGGCCATATTCCTGTTGATTGTCGTCATTCCGTTCATGATCCAGAACGTCCGCTCAATGCGGGAGAAGAGGAGGTAACGTGCCATGAGCGATGAAATTGCACGCATCAAGGAACGCGGCCCGGACGAAACCTCCCTCGAACAGAAGGCCAGTGAAGGACGGTTGGAACACGCGCGGCCTCCCAGCAAGGCCGCCGCGCGGAGCCGGCGTATTGCCGCCGGTATTCCAATGCGTCTCTTCGTTCTCATCATCGTCCTTATATGGACATTGCCTACGCTCGGGCTTCTGGTAAGCTCTTTCCGGACCCGAGGGGCAATCGCCAACTCCGGATGGTGGACGGCGGTACTGCAACCCTTCCAGGAAAACTGGGTCTTGGCCAACTACGAGCAGGTGATCTTCGCGGATCGCATGGGTACCGCATTCGTGAACAGTTTGCTTGTCACGATTCCTGCGACGGTGATCCCCATTACGATTGCAGCCTTCGCGGCCTTCGCCATAGCGTGGACGAACTTCCCGGGACGGGAGGCCTTGTTCATACTCATGGTGACGCTACTTGTTGTGCCGTTACAGGTAGCGTTGATACCAATTCTACGGGTCTACACATCGTTACAACTGAACGGCACGTTCATAGGTATCTGGCTGGCACACACAGGCTTCGGGTTACCACTGGCGACGTACATATTGTATGGATACGTCTCCAGCATACCGAAGGAGATCATCGAGTCCGCCCACGCCGACGGCGCGACGCCGTGGCTCATGTTCACGCGGCTGGTGCTGCCCCTGTCGGTGCCGGCAATCGCATCCTTCGGGATCTTTCAGTTCCTGTGGGTATGGAACGACCTTCTGGTCGCCCTGGTCTTTCTTGGCACCGCCCCGGCCAAGTCCGTTGTGACGGCCAGGCTCGCTGAGCTTGTCGGGTCGAGAGGGCAGGACTGGCACGTCCTGACCGCCGGAGCGTTCCTGACAATGGTAATGCCGCTCATCGTGTTCTTCACACTGCAGCGCTACTTCGTGCGCGGCATGATGGCAGGATCGGTGAAGGGATAGCGTACCCGTAGAGATCATAAATGGCGAAACGACGGGTTTCTGCAGAGGACGTGGCTCAACAGGCCGGGGTGTCCCGCACAACCGTCTCCTTTGTGCTGAACAACACCCCGGGCAAGGCCATCTCCGAGGAAACCCGTCGGCGCGTCCTGGAAGCCGCCGAGCGCCTCGGCTACATCCCCAATGAGAACGCCCGTCGCCTGGCGCTGTCGCGCAAACAGGCGATCGGGCTCTTCATTGGCCACTCCCAGTACGTCTACACCGACGCCTTCATCAGCCGGGTCGTCGAGGGCATGGCACAGGCAATGAACCGCCGGCGGGTACAGCTCATCATCCACCCGGTCTCGTTGACCGAGCGCAGCTACATGCGTCTTGCCAAGCGCGATCAGGTCGAGGGCATTGTCTTCATCAACACCCACGACGACGATCCCGCCATTGAAGAGGTCATTGAAGTCGGCTTCCCGGCAGTCTCCCTGGATCCTCTCGGGGAACGCCGGATCGACCAGGTCTACGTGGACAACGCCAGCGCCGCCGAGGAGGTCGTGAGCTACCTGCTGCAACTCGGGCACCGCGACATCGCCATGATCACCCACGCCCGCACCGTCTACTCCGCCTCGCGCACCCGCCTCGAAGCCTTCAAGCGCGTCTGCGCGGAGGCCGACATCTACATCCCCGATCACTGGATTCAGTACGGTGACTTCTCCGAACACAGCGGCTATCTGGCCATGCAGGAGATCCTGAGATCCAGGTCGATGCCCACGGCCGTGTTTGCGGGCAACGACGTGGTCGCCTACGGCGCCATGCGCGCCATCAATGACGCGGGCCTCCGCATCCCCGAGGACATCTCCCTCTGCGGCTTCGACGACGATTACCTCTCCCGCTACCTCAATCCGCCGCTCACCACCATGGCACTCCCCGCCTCCGGCATGGGCTCTGCAGCGGTGAGCCTCCTCATGAGCCGCCTGGACGACGACGAGGAAGTTCCCTTCCCCTCCAACGTCGTCCTCCCGGCGCAACTCTCCATCCGCAGCTCCTGCAAGGATCTCACGGCGTAAGCGCCGCCGCCGGCCTGTCGTCCAGTTCCGTACCGGCCCCGTTGAAGCAGTGCGCCTGTTACCGCGGTGACTGGTCACGTATGGCTACACCGCGTTCATTATGCCTCCTCTCGGCGATGCTCTTTCTGACGGCGGCCGCACCGCTCGTGACGGAGGAGCGCCGGGATGTGTCGTTACGGACCGTCCTGGAGGGGCGAAGCGACGGCCGTGTCGACGGCCTCTTGCGGCTGGATAGCGGCGACGTCCGAGCGCTGTACGGTGGACGACGCACCGCTGAAGGCGAGCTCCTTCACCGGATCGGCGTTACGACGCCGCCGGCCATCCTGGGGCCGGTGTCGCCGAAGGGTCTCCTTGCGTTCGCCGTTGATCCGTCGGGACTTCCCGGTGCCCCTCCCGGCGAGGTGACTACGCGGCCCCTGGCGCCGGTCCTCGACCCGAGCCCCTCGACCCCATTCGGGGTGGCGGTACGCGCCGGTGCAGACCTGGCGGTCTTCCGTGACGGTCACGGAACGACCGCGGGTGCGGGAATCGCCGTCCCCCGGCGTCGCGGGCGCCTCTTGGGCGGCGCGGCCCTCCTGGCCGCCTCATGGCCGCCCCCCGCCGCCGGCGGCGAATCCTGGTTCCCCGACGAACCGGTCTTCCGCGGGACCGAGCTCTTCCACGCCGCGTCGGCGCTTACCTTCGGCCGGCACCGTCTGGAGGCGGCCCTTGCAGCTGTGGGGAGTGGCGGCGCCACCCTCCGGCCCGGCGTCGCCGCTGCGGCGGGCCTGCGCTGGAGCGGCGCCGTGTCGGCGGACGGTGAGATGAGCTACGTCGGTGCGGACTACACCGCCCCGGACGGCGCCGCCGGCGGCCCGGCCGGCTCCGCCGGCCGCGACGCACTCCGTTTCACCGGCGAGCTCGCCGCCGGCCGGCTGGAGCGAACCGGCACCTTCACCCTGGAGGGTGAGATTCGCGCTCTGGGTGTGCGGCTCCTCGGCGGTCGGACCCCGGCCAATCGACCTCCTGAGGCCGGTCGATCTCCTGAGGCCGGCCGGTCTCCTGAAGGCGGCTCCCGGGGCGGCAGCGCCGCCGCGGAGCCACTCCGCCCGGGGCTCCGGGAGACCCTTGCCTGGACCGACCGGAATGTGGCTCTGACGTGGAAGCGGCGCACTGCGCTCGCCGGCGGGGCGGGAGGAGACGTGACCGCCGGCATTCAGCACGTTGAAGAATCCCCAGGGGCCCGCCGCACCACCGTAGAGGCGGGTCTCTCCCGTCGCTCCCCGAAGGAGACCTTCGAGCTCGGCGCCGGCACGGAGGCAACCATCGAGTGGC
>CAZZIE010000032.1:0-35714 GCA_964654185.1 uncultured Spirochaetaceae bacterium
CACCCCCCCCACGGGCACCGCCGCGCCCGAGAGCTCAGGCTCCAGGCCCGACACCCGGCCCATCCGCCTTGCCGTTCTCGGTAAGCCCAACGCCGGGAAGTCCACCCTGACCAACGCCCTCCTGGGCGAGGACGTATCCCTGGTCTCGGAGACCCCCGGCACCACCCGCGACGTCGTGGAGGGGCGCTTCACCTGGCGCGACCGGGAGTTCGACATCCTCGACACCGCCGGAATCCGCCGAAAGAAGAAGGTCACCGAGGACGTCGAGTACTACTCGGTCAACCGCGCCATCGGCACCATTGAAGAGTGCGATGTGGTCCTCCTCCTCATAGATGCCAAGGCGGGGCTCACCGACCAGGACAAGAAGATCGCATCGTTGATCGTCGAGCGCGGCCGCGGCCTCATCCTGGTGCTGAACAAGTGGGACCTCTTCGGGACCATCCAGAACGCCTATCAGGCGGTGCGCGACCGGATCAACTTCGTTTTTCCCATCCTGAGCTTCGCCCCGATCATCGCGGTGTCTTCGACTGAGCGCACCGGCTTCGACAAGCTCCTGAGCCAGGTTCAGACGGTGTACCGAGAGCTGACGAGGCGCGTCGAAACCGGCCCCCTCAACCAGCGGCTCCAGCGCTGGGTGGAGGAGACGCCTCCTCCCATGGTGGGCGGTCGCCGCCTGAAGCTGCGCTACATCACCCAGGTCAGCGTGGAGCCCGTTGTGTTCGTGCTCTTCTCCAACCGCACGCGTCACGTTCCCGACAGCTATCTGGGGTATATTCGAAATCGGATACGCAAGGAGCTCCAGTTCGCGCACATACCATTTCGACTGGAGCTGCGAGGATCGGGCTGACACAAATGCGGCGCTTGTCCATCTCGGACGTCTGCGACCTTCTCAACGTGAAGCCTCACGTGCTCCGGTACTGGGAGCGTCAGGTCAGTCTGCTCCAGCCGGCAAAGAGCGCCTCCGGCCGCCGGGAGTACTCCATGCGCGACCTGGAGCTCATCTTCCGCCTGAAGTACCTCCTCTCCGAACGCAAGTTCACCCTCGACGGCGCGGTGCAGAAGCTCTTTGAAGAGGCCGCCGGCGAACATGCCAACGCGAAGGGAAGCCTTCAGGCAATTCGTACAACCCTCCTCCAGGCCGCCCGACATCTCAAGATCTCCGCCGCCAGAGCTCTTGAGATCGATGCCGACGGGCGTACCGACGCGGCCGTCCTCGAATGGCTCGCGGCGAGGCCCCGGTCTACCTTCAATGCGGCCGCCCCGCATCCCTACTACCCCGCGGGGTCGACGGAAGACGCCGGCACGGTGGAGCTACGGCGCCGGCCGGCGGAACTCCCGACGGCGGACCTCCCGCACGGGGTCGGCGCCTCCGCGGCCCGGGACATCCGAGCGGTAATCTCCCTGGCACCGAACTGGAACATCTCCCCCGACGAGAGCTCGATTCTGGAACCGCTCTGCCCGGGGGACCGCGTGGCGGCCCCGGCCGGCGGTGGCGGGGGAGGGCGCGGGAGAGCTCCGTCCCCGCTGTCCCCGTCCCCGCTGGAGCTGACGGCTGAGAAGGTGCGCCGCGTGGCGGCGGCAGCCCGCACACAGCCCCGGTGGATCATTGCCGTGCCGGCCCGAAGCAGCATCGTGGTCGAGAGCTTTCTGGCTGAGCACGCCCACTTCGGCCTTCCTCCGGAAACGGTGTCGGTCTGGGCGCTTCCCGATCTCGCCGCGGAGGCGTCCGTCGATCATTTCTTTGCACCATCCGATGCCGGCTCCGGCGGCGCTCCCGGTTCCGGCGGCACCCCGCGCCCCGACGGCACACCCGGCCCGGCGTATACATCGCCCATGGCGGCGCTCTGGGGTGCCCTCGGATCGGGGACGGCGGAGCTGAAGGTCGGCGCGGGGGACGGCACGGGGAACGTCGCCGCGGGAGAAGGCGGCGGGGACGGCGCGGGGAACGTCGCCGCGGGAGAAGGCGACGGGGACGGCGCGGCCGGGCTGCTTCTCTGGATGCCTCTGGATGCGCCCTTCGAGGAGCCGCCGGGGTCCGGGGTATACGCCCGCCACCAGGCACTCTGCGCCGACGTTTCGGCCGTCGTCTGGGAGCGCCCCGGTGCGTCTCAGGATGCCCCTCGTCTCGTGCCCACCGGGACGCTGCTCATGCGCGCCGCTTCGCTTCCGCGCATCCTGGAGCATGTGCCGGCACGACATCTCGTCATGCGTCGAAACCGCCCCTTCGGCACGGCAGACGTTATTTCCGGGCACCATTCTGCCGACCAAGAGAAGGAGAGCATCGGTCCGGCGGGGCGCGCCGGGTTGTACGTCGGTATCCCGGAGATCCTGGCCGCTGCCGCGCGTCGCGCCGTCATAGCGCGTCCGGGCGGGCCGCCGCGATTCGTTCGCACCCGGGATGAGGCGCGCAGACCATCACGGTAGCGCGGAGCCGATGCGCCGCCGACGGATGAGCCGCCGACGGATGAGCCGCCGCGCCGGCCGGCGGGGGAGTGATCAAACATGTCGACGCTGCGAGCCCTTGCAGTGATTTTCGTTCTCATAATCGTCGCGGCCACTTCGCAGGCTACCGTGCCCGTGGAGAGTGTAGACGAGGCTCGCGTGCCCGAGAACTTCGAGGCGCGCCGGGCGTTGCGGGAGACGATCGTGGCACCCCGTCGGGAGGTCATGCGCTCCACCGACCGCGTCATTGCACAAGTGGTCGGCGCAGCGGCGGTGCGCTACGAGGTGCGCAGCCAGAACGGGCACTTCTACCTTCTTTTCACCAATCGTGAAGACGACGGTTTTGCCGTGTACAACCGCGGCAGCTACATCATCAAGCGCCGCCTCGACGACGGCGCCTTCGTCCAGGTCAAGATCTTCTATCGAAGCGACCCGGGCTTCTTCGTCCGCATCTTTCCGGACGGAGATCGCACCGTCATGGACCTGTACGTCGGCGGCGTGCGGACGTACCACGACGTCGTTCTGCCGGCATCATTCGGTAGCGTTCTCATTGAGCCTTTTGCCGCGGTGCAGCGGATGACCAGGGACATCATCCGGTGGGATCAGTTGCAGCGGGGCTATCCCCTCTCGGTGTACGAACCCGTCGCCGGCATGGTGCAGACGGCGCGCCGGGAGTTGCCACATCTCCCCGATGCCGAGGACGGCGCCATGGATGCCGACGGCAACCTGGTGTTTATTGAGAGCCTCGTCATGCAGGATCAGTTGCCCGGATTCAACTGCTCCGGATTTGCCAAGTGGATCTGCGACGGGATTGTGCACCCTGCTACGGGGAACTTTCTGGACATTGAGCCGTTGAAGGAGAAGCACCTCGACCTGCGGGGACATCAGTGGAGCCGCCTCCAGGAGGATGCGAGGGATCCCTACTTCGGTCTGGACTGGTCGCGCAATCTGGCTCGCCACCTCGCAGCCGTTGGTCCCGACGGTGTTCGCGGCGAACTGCCGCATCCCGAAGCACTGGATGTCCGTTCCGCACCCTTTTCCAGCTACGTCGAAGACGTCGGCTTCCCCGTGGCGGAGTTGCCGCGCATCATGTACTTCCTCGCCCTTCGGGAACCCGGTCACTTCTACATTGCGTCGTTGAACCGCGAGTTCGGCCAGGACCCACCGCTCCGTCAGCACGTTCACGTTGCGGTCCTCTTTCCCTATTTCACCGCGGACGGCCATTTCCGAACGGTCGTCATGGAACGAAACGTGGAAACGAGCCTCGAATCGCTTGAGCGTCGCTACGGGGAGGATTACATTCATCTGGTCCGGGTGCGTGCACGCCGGGAGTTCGAGCCGCCGCGCATCCGTACCGCAGATTGAAGATTAACCACCGCTGGGATATCGTAAGCACCGATGAAACGTCTAATTCTCGTACTTGGTCTCGCGGCTCTTGTCCTGCCCGTCATGGCGCAAACGCCGCCCGAAGACATCTTTCGGGAGGGCCAGGAGCTCTTCGAGCGCGGCGACTACGAGGCCGCGATCGAACGGTATACCGTCCTCGTGCGGGACTACCCGCTGTCGGAGCTCATTCCCGACGCGCAGTTTCGCCGCGCCGTCAGCCTCTACCGGCTCGGGCGCTTTGATGAAGCGCTCTCACTGCTCCGCCGTATCGAAGCGCGATACCGCTCGAGCAACTTCCTCCCGGTCGTACCCTTCTGGAAGGGGCTTTCGCTCTATCGGATGGAGGACTATGCGCTTGCCTCGCGCGAGTTGGGACGGTTCATTGATGCGCCCGGCTCCGATGATCTGGAGGCGCAGGCTCGCGTCTACAAGGCGCTGAGTGAGACCTCCCTCGACGCCCGGCCGACCGCCATTGAGACACTGACGCCCCTCTTCGGGGAGGAGATTACCTCCGCGCTCGGACCCGATCGCTCCTACGCGGCATCCCTTCTCATGTCCCTCTACGTTCAGACCGAACGCCATAACGACGCCGTCGACTTCTACGAGTCCATGGATGCCGGATTGGTCGGCGAGCGCTGGCGTACGCAGTACACGCTCTCCGCGGCGGAGTCCTACTACGCTCTCGGTGAGCTGGAGGCGGCGCGGGAGCTCTTTCTGAGTCTGCGAGACGCCGAGACGGACGCCGCCACCGTTGCGTTTCAGCGGCTCTTTCAGATCGCCCGCCGTGGGGGGGAGCAGGAAGCTCTCCGACGCATCCTTGCGCAGGCGGAAGAGCGACTGGCCGGTCAGACCGAGGTGCTTTCCGAGCTGTGGTTGCGCGTCGGCATTGAGAGCTATCAGTCCGAGGCGTTCGAGATCGCAGAACTCTACATGCGCCGCGTCTGGGACATCGATCGGCGGAATCCCACGGTCGCGCTCTACCTTGCGGAGCTCCTGGCTCGCCGGGGCGAGACGGCGGAAGCGATCGCGGTCCTCGATGATCATCGCGATGCTGTGGAGGCGGTAGACGCCCAGGTGTTGCTCCGCCTCGGAACGCTCCACGTGGATCGGGAGGAGTGGGAGGATGCCAGGGCGGCCTTCGCCGACCTGGTGGCTGCTCACCCGGACTCCACCTACGTTCCCGCAGCGCAGTACCAGCAGAGTTACGCCCTCTTCCAGCTCGGACGTATCAACGACGCCCTCAGCGTCGTAGAGGAGGCGCTTTCACAGGGTCAGTCCGGGGGCTTCCTTGCCGAGCTGCTGCGACTGAAAGCGGCGCTTCACCGTGAGCGCCGGGAGCTTTCCGCTGCCGAGCAGGCGCTGCGGGACTACCTCGCCGTGCATCCGGACGACGTCGATGCGGCGGTCGAACGTATCAAACTTCTCTTTCAGCGCGAACAGTTTGGGAACGTCGCGGAGACGGCGAATCAGCTTGTCGAAGCCTTCCCCGAACTGGCGACGAACCGGCCGGATCTCTTCGTGCAGGTACAGTATATGAGGGGTCTCTCCGCCATAACGCGGCGCGACTACACCACGGGTCTCGAGTATCTCCGGGACGTCCCCACGGATCCCGACGGTTCAACCGCGGGACTCTCTTCGGAAGGCCGTGACGTTATTGTGCCGTACGCTCTGTACTACCGGGGGTGGGCGCACTTCCGCGTCGGGAACTACCGTGACGCGATCACCGCCTTCGACACGCTCCTAGCCCGGTACAGCGATCACGAGTTCGCCAACCGGAGTGCGTACCTGGCGGGATGGAGCGCCTTCAACATAGAGGACTTCGCCGCGGCGCGGGACTTCTTTCAGCGGCTCCTGGCCTTTCAGCCCGAGCAGTCCCTCCGCATTCAGGGCTTCTTCCTCCTCGGGCAGACCCATGTTGCCAGGGAAGAGTACGAAGAAGCGCTCATTCAGTACCGAAACGTCTTTGCCGACTTTCCGAACTCGGAATATGCCGACGATGCGCTCTTCGAGTACGCCGGTGTGCTTGCCACCATGGGAAGCCTTGATCGCTCCGTCCGGGAGTACAAGAACCTCTTCCAAAGCTATCCGGAGAGCCCTCTTGCCGAGGAAGGAATGTATCGGCGCGCCGAGCTCCTCTACGAGGCGCAGCGATATGCGGATGCCCGGGACGCCTTCTTCGAGTATCGCTCCAACTTCCCGAACGGACGGCTCCACGATGCGGCGCTGTACTGGGGCGGAATGGCAAGCGTTCAGGTCGGTGAGTCCGCCGGAGCGCTGCTGTTGTGGGATCGCCTGATCGAGCAGTACCGGCAGAGTCCCTTCCGTCCCGACGCCATGCAGCGAACGGCCCTGATCTACGAGGAACAGAACCAGTATCGCCGGGCGCTGAACATGTGGAGCTCCTACATTGCGGCCTATCCCGAGCGCGCCCGGGCGGCGGGAGCAAGCCGCCGTGCCGACGAGCTCGTCCTGCAGATCGGCGGCCTCTCCGAAGAAGAGGCGCGCCTGTGGGTCACGATTGAAGAGGCGAATCGTGCGGAAAGCGATCGTGGACGCACCGCAATCCTGGAGCTCGGCCGTCTCCTGATCTACGAGGGCGGACGAACGCAGGTGAACCAGAACCTGGTACTCCCCATGCTGGAGGAGGTTTTCGCAAAGGCGGAAGAGGCTCCGGCACAGGCGGGGCAGGCGGCCTTTCTCCTGGCGGAATCCCACGTGCGCCGCTCCCAGCCCGAGCAGGCTGCGGAGTACTTCCTCGATGCCGCGCAGGTGAACCCGGAAGACGAGAGCTTCGTGGCGCAAAGTCTCTTCCGAGCCGCGGAGATGATGGAAGCCGCCGATCGCATTGCCGAACGAGACGAGATCATCAGCCGACTTCAGGAGAGTTTTCCGGACTCCGAGTGGACGGAGCAGGCGCTTCAGCTCCAGGAGAGTGAATCATGATGCTTCGACCGACACGAACCTACCGGCGCCACCGCGAACTGACAGTCTTTCTGAGCGCCCTCTGGATCCTGCTGATACCGGCATTCGCCTTCGCGCAGGAGACGTCGAACCGCGACGACCAGGATGATGCTCCACAGGCGGGTCCGGATATCCCGGAGGAGACCGAGATCAAGCTGCCGGATACGCTGCTGCAGGTGGAAGAGCTTGCGGTGGAAGAAATAACCGCCGAGCTCCCTGAGAGCCCGGACGTGCCCATCCGGCCGATCGAAGTGCCCCTCCCGGAGGAGGAGGACCTTCGCGTTGTGCAGTCGGCATTCGCTCTGCCGGCACCCATTGACGGAGTGGACGTTCCGGCACGGGAGGAGCGCTCCTCGTACTTCGCCTCCGGGATCCTGAGTGCCGGCTCAATGAGCCACATTGAAGGCGCGTTGAGTCTGTCAAAGCTTGGCAGCGATCCTCGACTTCGCTTTCAGTTCTCTCACGAGGGCCTGGACGGCTACAGTTCCCAGGAGCCCGGTACCGGGTTTTTTCAGAGCAGAACTTATATCGATGGATACGTGGCCGGCGCCCTGGGCCCGGTGAACGCCGAAGGAAGCGCTTCTTTCCAGGAACGGGAGGAGGGGCTTCAGGGCAACCCGAATTACTTCTCGACGGATCTCCGCTTCGTGAATGCCAACCTGTCCGGCACGTACCGACCGGGTGACCTGGTAGAGCTTGGCGCCAACCTGGAGGGAACGGTCGCGAATCGGCTCCTGACCATCAAGCAGGCGCAGGCGGTGCCGCGAACTACGGAGTTCGTCATTCGGCCGACCCTGACAAGCGATTTCTCCATCCGGGATGTCTCGCTCTCGGTGGACCTCTGGTATCAGTACCGCGGGTACACCGGCGGCCACGGGGATGCTCACGCCCTCAGTCTTGTCCTTGCCGGGGATGCACCGATTACCTCCGAGCTCTTCGTCGGCGGTGATGTCGGTGTCTACTGGCCGATCTCGGGATCGGTGAAGGTGCCGTTTCACCTCACCGTGACCGCGACCGTTGAGGATCTCGTGACCCTCGGACTCTCCGCCGGGTATGAGGCGGGACCGCGGACCCTCTTTGAGTTGTGGCAGGAGCGTCCTCTGCTGGTGGACTCCGGCGCCGGCGACGCGCCCCTTGCGGACCGCAACGCCTGGGTGGCGGACGCGGATCTCTCGTGGAACGTGCTGAGTCGCCGGCTCGTCGTCTCCGGCGGCGTCGGCTTCGAGTACGATGAGGAGGCCCTGACTCCCCGGGATTACGATGAGGGGGAGGGAGTATTCCCGGTAGCTCAGGAGGCCCGTACCACGGTCCGGCCCAACCTGGCCGTGACATACCGGGCCGGCGTGTTCTCCTCGGAGCTCTCCTGGACCGGGAGCTTCGTGGAGCGCTCTCCCTTCGAGCCGCTCCACCAGCTCGGACTCGTCATGGACGTCGCCACGGAGAACCGGAGCGTCACCGGCAGCCTGGAGGTTCGAAGCCCCTTCTTTGAAGGTGCTGCGCTGCTGCCGCTCATTCGCGGCGAAGTCGGGTTCCGCGTGGTCGAAGGCCTGCGGATCCTTGCAAGCGTAGACGATCCGCTCGCGCCCATCCTGGAACCCGGCCGGCCGCGGAACGGACCCGAGGTAACGGATGCGTATCCTTTCATTGAGCCGGGGTTTCGCTTTGCCCTGTCGACGGAAATCTCGCTCTAAGCGCACAGGAGAATCATATGCTTGAACTCATTGACCGGGGTGGGATCATTCTCATCCTGATCCTCGTACTGTCCGTCATTGCCGCCGCCATCATCATTGAGCGCCTCATGTTCTTTCGGAAGATTCGCAGTGACGAGTCTCAGATCCTGAACCGCCTGCGATCGACTCTGGAGAAGGGCCACTTCGACGAGGCGCTGTCGATCTGTGAAGGCAACCCCTCGCCGGTCACCAATCTCATGAAGGTCGGCATTGAGCACCGGATGTACTCCCATGAGGTCATCAAGGATGCCATACAGGACGCCGCGAACATGGAGATCCCCCGGATGGAGCGCTTTCTCTCTTTTCTGGGCACGATTGCTCACATCTCGCCGCTTCTCGGGCTGCTGGGCACCGTGACCGGTAACATTCGCGCTTTCGGGGTCCTCGGGAACTTCGCAGCCGCCGGCGGAAACCCCGCACTGCTCGCCCAGGGCATCTCCGAGGCGCTCGTCACCACCGCCGCGGGTATTATCGTTTCGATTCCGGCCATCATCTTCTACAACCATCTGGTCAGCCGGGTGAATCATCAGATCATTCACCTTGAAAACCGCGTAAGCGAGATGGTGCTGCTCCTCAAGGGTGGTCAGACCGATCAGGGGGGCGAGCGTGCAATTTAGGAGACGGCTGAGCCCGAACGCCAACGTCGATCTGGTCCCCATGATCGACGTGGTCTTCCAGCTCGTCGTATTCTTCATGGTGTCGAGTACCTTCGTCATGACTCCGGGGATCGCCCTCGATCTGCCGGCGGCAAGCTCGGACGAGCAGGTGGTCATGAACCGTCTCGTCGTCACGGTAGCCTCGCCCGAAGAGATCTACCTGAACCGCCGGGAGCTTACCCTGGGGGGACTCGGCCGGGCGCTGGCCGAGCTTGCCCGGGATGAGGCCGACGAGGAGGGAGTTCGGTCGATCGTGCTCGAGGCAGACCGCGGCGTGAACTACGAGCTGATCGTGCAGGTGCTCGGAATCATGCGGCAGAACGGATTCCGGGCGGTGAGCATGCGAACCGCCCCTGAAGAATCGCCCTGACATGAGCTTCTTCGATCGTGACAGACTGATCATCGCTGTTCTGGTGAGCGTCGTTGTTCACGGCGGCGCCTTCGCCCTCATTTCAATGGCCGACTTCGATACGACCGTCCCGGAGTTCAGCGGCCCGGTATTCGTTGAGCTTCCCGAGGTGGTCGAGACGCGCTTACCTCCTGAGGAGCCTCCGGAGGAGGATCTCGACGAGCCGGAAGAGCGCCCCGAAGAGGCGGCGCCGGCGGAGTCTGAGGAGCCCGAAGAGGTCGAGCCGCCGCCCGAGGCGCCGGCGCAGACGCCGCCGTCGGAACAGCCCGATCAGGCACAGCCCGATCAGACACAGCCCGATCAGACACAGCCCGATCAGACACAGCCCGATCAGACACAGCCGCAACAAGAGCGCCAGCCCCCTCCGGCGCAGGAGGCTCCTGAACCGGAGGCGCAGCCTCAGGCGGAGCGCGCCCCCGAGCCGGAGCGGGCGGCCACCCCGGAAACCGAGCCGGCGGCACCGGAGGCGCAGCAGACGCAGCCTCAACGGGAGGCGCGCCCCGAGCCGGTGGATCCCCTGGCGAGGCGCCGGGACGAGCCGGTGGAGGTGTCGGATGAGGAGCTCTTCGGTCGTCCCCGGACGCGACGCGACCGGGAGGCGCCGGAGGAGCCCGACGGCTTTCTCCCGCCCGAGACGGGAGAGCCCGAGCGGGAGCTCCCCGCGTGGGTTCAGGACATCATGGACGGGACGGAGATCTCGACCAGGGATATGACCCGGGAAGAGGCGACGCGCCTTGCCGAGAAGATCCAGACCGACCCGGCTCTGCGGCGACAGCTCGAGTCGGTCGTTGCGGCGGTTGAGGCGGCTCGATCGGACCGGGAAACCCCCGGGGAACCGGGCTCCGCCGCCGGCGATGACAGATCCAGCCAGACCCCCTCGGAAGCCGCTCCCGGCGCGGACACGCCGGGAGCGACAACCCCGGGGGTGTCCCAACCTCAGGAGGCCCCGGAAGGATCACAGCTTCGTTTCCTCGGCGACGGGACCGGCGCCCTCCGGCCGATCAATCCCTTTCCGGAGGACCTCCTGTCGGCGGGTGACTTCCCGGGGATGGTTCCCGCGGAAATCACCTTCGTGATCGTCTTTGAGATCGATCCCTCGGGGATCGTTGTCCCGGGTTCGGTGATCTTTCAGCAGAAGTCGCCTTACACGGTGGTCAATGAGAAGATCCGCCGGGCGGTGCTGAACTGGGGCTTCACACCCCACGGCGGAGATGAGCCGGTTACGGCGATCTTCACGCCGATCGTCCGGCGTGAGGACGTCCAATCCTGAGGCATGGGAATTTCCGCAGTCGGCCTGGATGTTGACGGAACCCTCTACCCGAACGGCGCCATGCGCCGGCGCTCGGTGCCACGGGTGCTCAGGCGGTTGCGGCTGTTCATGGCGTACAGCCGGGTCCGGAACCGCCTGCGCGAGACCGGCCGGGTAGGGGACTTCTACGCGGAGCAGGCGCGTCTTCTCGGTGACGAGCTCGGGGTACCCCCGGCGGAGGCGCGGGAGCGCATTGACCGCTACATCTACGAGGATCTTGCGTCTACCCTGGAACGGGTCCGCCCCTTCCCGAAGCTGGCCGCCGTCATCATCGATCTCAAGAAATCAGGTCTGCGATTGGGACTGCTGTCGGACTTTCCCTTTGGGTCCAAGCTCGACCTGCTCGGTTTGCCGGACGTGTGGAAGTGTCGAATCTGCGCCGAGGAGGTGGGAGCGCTCAAGCCCCATCCCGCGCCCTTCGAGGCCCTGGCGAGCTGTCTCGAAACGCCTCCCGAAGAGGTACTGTACGTCGGTAACAGCTACAGGAACGACATTGTCGGGGCAAAACGGGCGGGCATGCAGGCGGCACACCTCTCTCGCGGCGGTGCGCCCGACAGCCTTGCCGACGTGACGTTTGCGGACTACGACGAGCTGGCCGCATGGATTGCCCGGAATCGATAGCATTCTCCATTCACAGCTGCGAAGGGTGCGCCAAACACCGTCCGGAACGGCAGATTCGCGGCGGACAAGGGTGCAGATCTCGGAACAGTCATGTATAATATGGGTGAAAACGTGAACTGGGAGAGGGAACGTTTATGGTATTCTCGGCTGGGAACGTCATTGTCCTGCTGGTCGTTCTTGTTGTCCTTGCGCTGTATCGTCAATTAGATAAGAACAATCGGTCTCTGGAAAAGGTGAAGCGATACTCGGATAAGGTGCGCGCCGACCTCGATGCAATCGTCGAGGAGAAGATGACGAGCATCAACGATATGGGTATCGAGCTCGAGGTGCATCAGAAGGCGGCTCGGGAGGTCCTGAACCGCATCAAAACCCTCGAAGACGGTCTGAACGAACGCGCAACGCAGATCGAGAACATCGGATCTCGGATCGGCGACTACGACTCCGCCCTCAACGAGCTCATGACCATGACCGAGCGGGCACAGGAGAACATGAACCGCCTGCGGGAGGAGTCGGAGTACGTCGACGGGGTGAGCAAGCGGATTGCCGCCACCCGGGAACAGCTCGAATCCCTGGAGAAGCGTATTCCCGGCCTCGTCGAGGACTTCGAAGCGCGGAACACCCGGGCGCTCTCCGAGGTCGAAGAGAACGTCACCCGGCAGGCGCAGGAGCGGGTCGAGCAGCTCGTATCCGAGGTTGGCGCCGCGGAAGAGCGGACCGGCGCCCTCGAGAGTCGCGTGAGCGAGAGCGAGGAGCGCGCCGAGAGCCTGGGTGACGATGCTCAGCGCGCGATTCGCGCCCTCCATACCGAGATATCCGAAGACGTAGAGCGTCAGAAGGAGAGCTTCCAGGGTACCCTCGACGACTACAGCGAGCGCTTTGCCCGGGTCGAGGCGGAGTATACCGACCGCCTGGACAACGTGGCGCAGCGGGGTGAGCGCATGGAGACCGAGGCGCTCGCCGCCCTGAAGGGGGACATTGATTCGCGGGTCACCGAGGTGCGGGAAGACCTGGAGCGGCGCGCGTCGGAGCTGACGGATGATGTTGCCGAGAAGGATCGCGCCTACCGGGAGCAGATCGCCGCGATCGACACCCTGGCCCAGGAGCAGAAGAGCGCCGTCGGACAGGTTCGCAAAGACCTTGCGGAGGCGCGGGAAGATCTCCACTCCCGGCTGAGCGACTTCAAGGAGCGTGTTGCCCGGGAGATGGATGCGACGGCTGAACAGCTCGAGCAGAAGGTCGTCGGCCAGACCACGACCCGTCTGGAAGAGTACGAGCAGAGCATCTCCTATCGCATTGATAAGCTCGAGTCGGTTCACCAGGAGATCGACCAGCTCGAAGAGGCCATGCGCGAGGCCATGGATCAGGCCATGCAGAAGATCCGGGCGGACTTCAACGCCTTCGGCGCCGAGCTCCACCAGCAGCGAAAGAGCGACCGCGAGGAAGCCACGCAGGTCATGAACGGCATCCGCGGCGAGATGACCGCACTGGAGCAGGGGCTGGACGAGCTCAAGGCGCGCGCCTACGACAACGTGTCGGAGAAGCTGAAGGTCTTCGAGGACGAATTTTTTGCGGATCTACGCGAGCGGAGCCACGCCATGGAGGACCGGCTCTCCCAGTGGCAGAGCGAGGTGCAACGCAACCTGGACACTCTCGCTGCGGAGCAGCGCGAAGAGCGTGACCGCATCTACACTGATGCTCACGAGGAGCTGAAGCAGAAACTCAGCGACGTGCAGGACCGATTCTACACGCAGTTTCAGCGCTTCGAGGAGCAGGTCGGCGACTTCCAGGAAGGAATTCGCGGACGGATTACCGAAACCGAGGGGAGTCTCTCCAATCTGGAAGAGGAGCTCGACGGACGCATCCAGGAGCTGCGCAAGGAGGCGGAGATCAGCTTCCAGCAGGAATTCGAGAAGCATGGTGAACAGGTTACCGCCAAGATCCGCGAGTTCGAGAACGGCGTGGATGCCTCCATGCAGGAGCTGGACAAGCGGATGAACGACGGCATCTCCGATCTCTCCGCCCGCCTCGAAAGCCAGAGCTCCGACATTGCCATGTGGAAGGCGCGGCAGGAGAAGGAGCTCGCGGATTCCCAGGAGGTGGTGTCGTCCCGGCTGAGCGAGATCGACGAAGAGGTGACCCGGCGCACCGGAGAGATGCAGACGCAGATCGCAGACACCGCGAATCGTCTGAGCGCTCTTCGGGAAGAGCTGAACACGGTGTCACAACAGGCCATGGACGAATTCCAACAGACCTACGACTCACTCACCACGGATGTTCGGGAGCGCCTCGATGCCGCGCAACGAGAGGCCGTCGAGACGGAGCAGAACCTCCGCACATTCGTCCAGGACACCAAGACTCAGTTCAACAACCTCCAGAAGAAGCTCTTCGGCAAGGTGGAGGATGAGGCGAAGCTCCTGTCGGTCAATCTGCAGGAGATCGACAAGCGCCAGAAGAGCTTCACTGAACAGACCAAGATCTTCGAGCGCGCCGACAGCCTCAAGGTGACGCTGCAGCAGAATATAGACGATCTGAAGAGGAGCATCGCCGAGGTCGAAGAGAAGCGACAGGAGCTTCGCGACCTGGAGCAGCAGGTGGCGAAGCTGCAGCGCGTGTCGACGGACGTATCGGACAAGATGAACCGCTTCCTCGGAGAGAAGCGCCGCATTGATGCCCTGGAAGAGGACTACAAGAAGCTCATGAACCTCTCTCAGGCGGTCGAGAACAAGCTGCAGCACGTCAGCGACAGCAACGACGCGGTTCAGGCGGTTCAGGCCAAGCTGCGAACCCTGGAGGATCTGCAGAAGCAGGTCGAGGAGCGATTCTCACGGCTGGAACGGAAGAAATCGATCATCGACACGACGAGTGAGGGCATTGACAAGAACTTCCAGCACCTCGAGGAGATGGAGGAACGGCTCACCCGCATGGATCAGGAGCTCCAACAGTTGCCGGGACAGGTCCACGAGATCTCCGGCTCTCTCCAGGAGCTGGCGGCACACCGAAAGGACGCCGATGCAGCCGCCAAGCGCATGAACGAGCTCGAGTCGGTTCTCTCGGACGTGGAGTCGCGGATGCAGGAGCTGCAGACCGCGAGAGAGTGGCTGGCCCGCACGGAGACGCGCCTCGAAGAGGTGAGCAGGGAGGCGCAGGATCAGGTCAAGCTCCTCGGATCCCTCATGAAGGACGAGAGCGGCGGAAAGAAGGCGGACAAGAGCCGCGGAGCCCCCTCACTGAGCGCCCGGGACATGGTGATCAAGCTGGCGCACCAGGGCTGGAAGGTCGAAGAGATTTCCAAGGCCGTGCAGGTGAGCCGCGGCGAGGTCGAGCTCATCCTCGAGCTCGCGGGCAAACAGAGTTAGCCCACGGGGGCCGCAAAGCCCACCCACAGGGGCCGTAGAGTCGGCCCACGGTATCCCCGAGCCGGCGCGCAGCGGCTGCGGCACCGGCTCCGCCGTCCCCGCCCGCGCCCGCTGCCACCACCAGCGCGGGCGAAGCGTTCTTGACGGGTCGGGGGCGCTACAGTAGTTTTCAGAAAACGCATCAGCTATAGAGGTTACCTATGCCCGGCGAAGAAGATAATCCGCAGGATACAAGCGTACACACGTCGGATACGAGTCAGGAAAACATGGAAGACCAGAACAGCACCACGCCGGAGAGCGACGAAACTGCGAAAGCCGGCGACCCCGCCGCTGAAGAGGGGGCGGGAGCCGAGGCCGCGTCGGCGGCCGGTTCGGAGTGGGACGGCAGCAACGCCTCTGATGATGAGGGAAGCCCCCAATCCGGTGCCGAGCGTACCGGCGCGACCGCCGAGGCGGAACCCCAGGACGAGACTGCGCAGCTTCGTGCTCGTGTCAAAGAGCTCGAAGAGGAGAACAGCTCTCTCAAGGACCAGTACCTGCGCAAGCAGGCGGACTTCGAGAACTTCCGGAAGCGCATGACCAAGGAGAAGGCGGACGCCATTTCCTACGCGAATCAGCAGCTTCTGCAAGACATCATCCAGATCGTTGACGACTTCGAGCGCGCCATCAAGTCGAGCGAGGAGTCTCGCGACTTCGACGCATTTCACGACGGCGTGTCGTTGATCGAGAAGCAGTTTACCAGCATGCTCGAGCGGAAGTGGGGACTGCAGCGCTTCGATTCGGAAGGTGAAGAGTTCGACCCGCAGAAGCACGAGGCCGTGACCACCGAGGAAGTGGAGGGCGAGGACAAGTCCGTCGTCCTTGAGGAGTACCAGAAGGGCTACTTTCTACACGACCGGGTTCTGCGGTCTGCGAAGGTGAAGGTCTCCGTACCGAAACCTTCCGAGAGCTAGGGGCCGAACCACCGGATCGGCCGGTGGACCGCACCGGACGGAGCCAAGTTGCATAGACACGAGGCGGTAGAGCTTCGTATTTTTCCAACGCGAAGGTAGATAGAAGAGGAGAAGGCGCATGGGACGCATAATCGGCATCGACTTGGGTACTACCAACTCTTGTGTGGCTGTAATGGAGGGCGGCGAGCCCGTCGTCATTCAGAACGCAGAAGGTCAACGAACGACCCCGTCCATGGTTGCATATACCGGTAAGGGCGAGCGCCTCGTCGGCCAGCCCGCGAAGAACCAAATGGTAACGAATCCGGAGAACACAGTCTTCTCCATTAAGCGCTTCGTGGGGCGCCGATACAACGAGGTCGCCGAGGAGATCTCCATGGTCCCCTACAAGATCACGGAGGATCCCAGCGGGGGCGTCCGGATCGACGCGGGAGACAAGCAGCTCTCGCCACCGGAGATCTCCGCGGCGGTCCTCCAGAAGATGAAGGAGACCGCGGAGGACTACCTCGGCGAGACCGTCACGGAGGCGGTCATCACCGTTCCGGCCTACTTCAACGACTCTCAGCGCCAGGCCACCAAAGATGCCGGCCGCATTGCCGGTCTCGAGGTGAAGCGCATTGTAAACGAGCCGACCGCCGCGTCCCTGGCGTATGGATTCGGCAAGGAGAGCAAGGAAGAGAAGATCGCCGTGTACGACCTTGGCGGCGGTACCTTCGACATCTCCATCCTCGAGCTCGGAGACGGCGTCTTTGAGGTCAAGTCGACGAACGGCGACACCCACCTCGGAGGGGACAACTTCGACCAGGAGATCATCGACTGGCTCGTCGCGAGCTTCAAGGGCGATTACGGCATTGACCTGAGTCAGGATCGCATGGCTCTGCAGCGCCTCAAGGAGGCGTCGGAGAAGGCGAAGCGGGAGCTCTCCACAACGCAGAGCACCGACATCAATCTTCCCTTCATTACCGCCGACAGCTCCGGCCCCAAGCACCTCCAGTACTCACTGACCCGCGCCAAGTTCGAGCAGATGGTCGATGATCTGGTGCAGCGAACCAAGGGGCCCTGCGAGCAGGCTCTGCAGGATGCAGGTGTCGCCGCAGCCGACATCAACGAGGTCATTCTTGTGGGCGGCTCCACCCGGATCCCCGCGGTGCAGCGGCTCGTCACGGAGATCTTCGGGAGGGATCCCCACAAGGGCGTCAACCCCGATGAGGTGGTCGCCATCGGCGCCGCCATTCAGGGCGGCATCCTCGGCGGCGACGTCAAGGACGTACTCCTTCTCGATGTGACGCCGCTCTCACTCGGAATCGAGACACTCGGCGGTGTTTTCACGAAGCTCATTGAGCGAAACACCACCATTCCGACGCGCAAGAGCCAGATCTTCTCCACGGCGGCGGACAATCAGACCGCCGTGTCCATCCACGTCCTCCAGGGTGAGCGCGAGATGGCCAGCCAGAACCGAACCCTCGGCCGCTTCGATCTGGTGGGCATTCCGCCTGCACCAAGAGGTGTCCCACAGATTGAAGTCTCCTTTGATATCGATGCCAATGGCATTGTCCACGTTTCCGCCAAGGATCTCGGAACGGGCAAAGAGCAGAAGATCAGGATCGAATCCTCCTCCGGTCTGTCCGAAGACGAGATCAACCGCATGGTCAAGGAAGCCGAGTCTCATGCGGAAGAGGACAAGAAGGCGCGTGAGGCCGCCGAGGTAAGGAACGAGGCGGATACGCTCATCTACTCGACGGAGAAGAGCCTTCAGGACTATGGTGACAAGATCACCGACCAGGACAAGGAGCAGATCAACAACGCGATCAGTGAGCTCCGGTCGGCGATCGAGTCGAACGACGTTGAACAGATAAAGGCGAAGACTGAAGCGCTGAAGCAGGCCTCGTACAAGCTCGCCGAAGAGGTGTACAAGAGCTCCTCCGGAGGAGAGCAGGGAGAGGCTGCCGGCGGTGACGCTTCCGGCGACGGGGCCGGCGCCGGTGGTGACGAAGGCGGCGGCCAGGAAGCCGGTGCCGGAGCGGACCAGGGCGGCAGCGAGAATGTCGAGGACGTCGACTACGAAGTTGTCGATGAAGAAGACAACAAGAACCAGAACGAGTAGCCTGGGCTGACTGGGGTCGGTTGATTTTGGCAAAAAGAGACTACTACGAAACGCTTGGCGTCTCGAAAGATGCGTCCAAGGACGACATAAAACGCGCCTACCGAAAGATTGCGGTCGAAAACCATCCCGACCGCAACCCCGGTGACAGCAAGGCCGAGGAGCGCTTCAAGGAAGCGACTGAAGCGTACGAGGTGCTCGCCGACGAGAAACGCCGCCAGGCCTACGACCAGTTCGGTTTTGCCGGCGTCGAGGGAATGGGTGGTGGCGGCGGCTCCGAAGGCTTCTCCACCGTCTTCCGCGACTTCGAGGACATCTTCGGGGACTTCTCCGGCATCTTCGAGTCCTTCTTCGGTGGAGGAGGTCGAGGACAGCGCGGCGGCCGCCGCGGCCCGACGCGCGGGTCGGACCTGCGGTACGACCTGGAAGTCGATTTCCTGGATGCCGTCTTCGGTACCAAAGTCGAGATCTCCTTCGACAAGCAGGTTCAGTGTGATCGCTGCGACGGGACCGGAGCCGAATCCGGCAGTGGTCAGAAGGTCTGTTCCACCTGCGGCGGGACCGGACAGGTCCGGCGCAGTTCCGGTTTCTTCTCTATTGCAAGCACCTGCCCGACCTGCGCCGGAGAGGGATACGTCATCGAGGATCCCTGCAACAAGTGCAATGGTCAGGGCGTCGTCAAGGAGCACCGCACGCTGAAGGTCTCGATTCCCGCCGGGATCGATCACGGGAAGCGGATTACCCTCCGGGGTGAGGGAGACGTCGCACCGAACGGTGGTACCGCCGGCGACCTCTACGTCGTCGTCCGGGTGAAGCCGCACGAGTTCTTCGAGCGCCACGGCGACGACGTCTACTGCGTCGTTCCGATCAGCATGACTCAGGCCGCCCTGGGTGGCGAAATCCACGTACCCACCCTCGACGGGAAGCGTGCCAAAGTGAAGATTCCCTCCGGCACGCAGAACGGACGGGTGCTGCGTCTCCGGAACGAAGGGGTGCCACACCTGCATGACGCCGGCCGGCGCGGAGACATGTATGTCAAAATCCGCGTCGATGTCCCGCGCAAGCTCTCCGGCAAGGCGAAGGACCTCATGCGCCAGCTTTCCGAAGAGCTGCACGAAACGGACGAGCCGGATCCCGTTCCCCTCTCCGAGTTGTAGCGACCGTCCATCCTCAAGAACCGCCGGCCTCCTCTCGATAATGAAGTCGTATGCCGCGTACGCGAATCTCCGCACGGCGGCGGCATCTGACACGGGAGGAGTTTGCTATGGTGCGAAGCGGAATACTACGATTCGGGTCGGTTCTTGCCGTCGCAGCGGTGGTTGTCGGTGCAAGTCTCGGCGCTCAGGAGCGTGCGTCTCTGCCTCAGGGAGACGAGGACGATCCGGAGCTCTACTTTGATGTTGACGAATACGGAGACGACTGGATCCGCGGTGACACGAACGACGACGGCGTTGTCGACTACGCGGTCTATCTCAACGAGGACCTGCTGAAGACCCGCGAGGTCGTGGACTTCAACAAGGACGGACTGATTGACGACTTCTACTTCTACGAGAACGAGGTGCTCGTCCGGGAGGAGCTGGACACCAACTACGACGGTGCCGTCGACCTGTGGATTCATATGCACGAGGGGGTGTATGTTCGCAAGTGGGTCCGGGACACCGACCACGACGGCATCCCGGATGTGACGAAGGACTATGCCGAAGAAGAGTGACACCATCCTTACGGGGTTCCACGCCGTCTTCGAAGCGCTTCGCGGCGGAGCGGTGAAGAACGGAACGCTGTATCTGTCCAGTCATAACGCCAAGGCGCGGGACCTGGAGGCGCTTGCCCGGGAGCGGGGCATTGTCGTTGAACACGTGGAGAAGGATGAGATTCTGCGTCGCGGCGGCGACGAAGCGCGTCATGCCGTGCTGGTCACTGCCGAAAGCCCCGAAGCCGCCTTCTCAAGCCTGGAGGAGTACCTGGCTACCAACCCGCGTGAAGATGCTCTGGTCGTGGTTCTGGACCACATTGAGGATCCTCACAATCTCGGTGCCATTCTACGTTCCGCCGATCAGTTCGGCGTGGACATGGTGGTCGCCCCCTCCCGCCGCAGCGCCCCCTCAACCAGGGCCGTTGCCTCGGCCTCGGCCGGTGCATCCTCTTACGTGCCGCTCCTTCGCCATGCAAATCTGGCACAGGCGTTGAAGAGACTCAAGGACAGCGGGTTCTGGGTGTACGGTGCGGATGCGGCGGGCTCCCCGGCGCCGGCGTTGGACCTCAGGGGAAGGGTCGCCCTGGTTCTCGGAAGCGAGGGGCGCGGCTTGAGCCGTCTCATCACGGACCGCTGCGATCAGCTCGTCGCCGTTCCGACGCAGGGGCACGTCGACTCTCTGAACGTGTCGGTATCGGCGGGGATTCTCCTCTACGAGACGCGGCGACAGCAGCGGTTCCCCGCAGTGTAGTGGGGTGCAGTGCGGCGTGGTGGGGCCCGGCCCCGCCGGACGCGTTGCCGCGGTACTACTTCTTATCCTCAATCCCGAAGAGTCTGAGCGTATTCTGGAAGATGGTTTCGGTCATCTCCTCCACGTCCTCTTCCCGGAGCTCCGCAATGAACTTGGCGGTTTCCGCAAGGTATGAGGGTCGGTTGCGCTTGCCGCGATACGCCGCCGGCACCATGAAGGGGCTCTCCGACTCTATGAGCATGCGGTCGAGAGGCATGTTCTTCGCGGTTTCGTGGAGGTTCCGGGCGTTCCGGTACGTTACGTTGCCGGCAAAGGAGATGTAGACGGGCAGATCCAGCACTTCCTGGGCGTACGCCCAGTCCTCGGAGTAGCAGTGCAGAACGGCGCCCTTCCGCGGTATTCGCTCGCGCAGGATCTCCAGGACGTCCCCGCCGGCATCCCGATTGTGGATGATGACCGGTCTGTCCAGGCGATTCGCAAGATCCAGTTGCCGGATGAAGAGCTCGATCTGAGCGTCTTTGCTGCCGAACTTGCGGTAGTAGTCGAGGCCGATCTCGCCCACCGCCACAACGCGGTCGAGCTTTGAGCCCTCTTCGATTTGCATCTCCCAGTCCTTCCCGGGGTTGGCAACCTCGGAAGGGGACACGCCGACGCTGTGGTACACGTGGCCTGCGGTCTTGAGGTTCTGATACACCTGAAAGAAGTCTTTCAGGTTGTTGCAGATGCTCATGATGCCTTCGACGTGGGCCTGCTTCGCCTCCTGGACGATGATGAGCTGCTCTATTGGATCTTCGTTGATCAAGCCAACGTGCGCGTGCGAGTCAAAAAGCCTCATAGTTCTTCCGTTAATTAAGGTAGTGTGGTAACGTTTTGAGCGTATCCGAGCCGGAACATAGCATGATCTCGATGCAACGTCAACGGAAGCCGTTATTTGACAACGATTTGTCCGTATGCTAGAGTTCATCCTGAGGCATTTTAGACCTATAATGCATTTCGAACGGATACTAGAAGGGAGTTTGCGTGGCTGAAATCGAGCAATCTGCCGGAGCGCGACCGCTGGGGGTCCGAATCCGTCACCTCATGAAGCGAGCGGCCGAATCCCTGATCAACGCCGGCAAGGCGGTTGTCAAGTTTGGTCGTCAGCGCTTCACCGTAATGCTCATTCCCCATTCCGAGCAGAAGGTCGTCAACTTCCAGATCAACACCTTCAGCATGGTCTTCCTGGGTATGCTGATCGTCGTCCTGCTCGGCGGCTTCTTCTACCTCGCTACCGCCTTCTCCGGTTCCTCCCGTATTCTCACGCAACAGTCGGAAGAGCTCGAGTCGACCGAGGCCAGCCTGGACGCCGTCCGGGAAGAAGTGGGTGACGTCATTCGCGTATCAAAGCTGTTCGAGGAGTCCCTTTCCGACACGCTGCAGGGTCTGCGGATTGACGGGCCGCAGGGCGAAGACACGGCGGAGAGCGCCACGGGTGACCTGAGCGCCTTTCTCAACCTCCAGGAGGTATCTCCCGACGAGGTTCAGGAGGTACAGGAGCTGCGGGGGCTGGTTTCCACTCTCCAGGCATCTGTCGATCCGCTCCAGCAGATTCGCGGAGTGCTCGACGCTCAGAAGGAACTGCTCGGGGACATCCCGCACTTCTGGCCCGTCGCGGACGGACGCGGGCGCGTAACCATGGAGTTCGGACCCAACATCCATCCGGTGACCAATCAGTGGTATCTACACAAAGGCTTCGATATCTACAGCTCGCCGGGGACGCCGATCGTCGCCGCGGCCAACGGCAAGGTGGTCGAACTCGGCGTGGATCCCGGCGGATACGGTGTGTACGTCTGGATCCGACACAAGTACGGGTTCAAGACGCGCTACTCCCATCTGCAGCGATCTCTCGTCTCCGAGGGGCAGGAAGTGCTGCAGGGGCAGACTCTCGGAACGGTTGGGAACACCGGACTATCGACTGGGCCGCACCTGGACTTTCAGATCTGGCTGGGAAGCGAGGTCGTCGACCCGTCGGCATTCCTCAAGATCTCGAATGATTTCGACCGATGGACCGGTAATCACTAAGTAGGCTCGATACGTGGGCAGTCGAGGTAAAAACAACGAGCGCAACGTCGGGTTCGAAGCCGACGAAAACTATATCAACTCCATTGTCGGAGAGGGGACGCACTTTCGCGGGCATCTTGAACTCTCCGGCCTCCTGCGTATCGACGGTGACTTCTCCGGCTCGATTTCAACATCCGGAAAGGTGCTTGTCGGGAAGAACGGTCGCGCCGACTGCACCGTTGAGGCGGATACCGTCGTAGTGGGCGGTATTCTTCGCGGGACGATTTACGCGACCGGGAAGGTCATCGTGCTTGCGTCGGCAATGATTCTCGGGAACATTCACGCGCCTCGTCTCATTGCCGAAGAGGGGGTGCTCATCGATGGCGCCCTGGTCATCAGGGAGGGAGCGGCCCGAGCGCCCGCCCCGTCGGGAAGCGATGACTCCGCCTTTGCACCCCGTGAACCCGCCGATCAGGGACAACGAGTGCCCCTTGCGACGCCCCGACGGGCGCGCCGCGAGCAGGTGGCCGGTTTCCACGACGGCGGACGGTGAGGCGCGGTGGAGCGCAGAACCCGTGGAGCGAATCCGCAACGACAATAATCGGGACCTTCGATTCCGACTCAATCGCGGTGCGCCGAAAGGCGAAGCCGGCGGTGTCTTCTCCCGCCTTCTCAAGACCGAGGAAGGGGGAGCCGCGCAGAATCACAGCGATTTCACTGCACGGACGCCGCCCGACGAGGTGGAGCGCCTCCTGGACAACGTCCACGCCCTCGGTGACGATTTGGTGCGAAAGCGCACCTACACGGCGCTGAAGGCGTATCGTCAGGCCGTGCAGGCCTTTCTGGCAAAGATCGTCCACGACGGGGTCGATGTCGAAGAGCAGACATCAGGGACCAACATCCTGAACCGGAAGCGCTTTTCGATTCTCCGTGTGGTCGACCAAAGACTCGAACGTCTGGCTCGTGGTATGATGGAATCTCAGGGAGAACAGCTCGAATTGCTACAACGCGTCGAGGAGATCTACGGGATGCTCGTGGATCTGCTGCACTGACGCAAGGAAGAATAACCCATGTGTCCACTTGCGAACGTGAAGTGCAAGGAATTCCGCACCCCGGACAAACCCATTGAACGCGGGACCAGCGTGGCAGTGAAGGTGCTCTACAGCAGTGAGACCGAGTTGTGCGACGGCCTCGATGATGAGGACTTGTACATCGGGCAGCTGGTGGTCGTACCCACCCGGTACGGCGCGGACATCGGGCGCGTCCTCGGCCCTGTTGCCCGGGAAAACGAGGGGCGCTGGAAGGAATCCCGGGAGATTCTGCGGGTTGCAACGGAAGATGACATAGAGCGCTTCAACGCGAACCGCGAGCAGTCTGAAGAGGCCTTTGACGCATGTCGCCGGAAGATAGACAAGCACGGCCTTGACATGAAGCTCGTCTCGGCACACTACGTCCTCGATAACTCCCGCTTACTCTTCTTCTTCACGGCAGACGAACGTGTCGACTTTCGGGAGCTGGTAAAGGATCTGGTCTCCGAGTTCCATACCCGAATTGAGTTGCGGCAGATCGGTGTCCGCGACGACGCGCGCGTCCTCGGCGGCATTGGCGTCTGTGGGCGCACTCTGTGCTGCCACGGCATGACCGATCGGCTCAAGCCGGTCTCCATCAAGATGGCGAAGGTTCAGAACCTCGCCCTCAACTCCATGAAGATCTCCGGTCCCTGTGGCCGCTTGCTGTGCTGTCTCGCCTACGAGTACGACGCCTACGTTGAGGCGCGGTCACAGCTTCCCAATGAAGGGACACGTATTCCCCACGAGGACACCGTTTTTCGCCTGGTTGAGCTCAACGTTCTGACCGGAACCGCCCGGCTCAGCAGCCGCGACGGACGCTACCTGACCTGCTCGACGGACCGGCTGACCTACGACCCTGAGGCGTCCCGCTGGCGCATTCGGGAGCAGACCGAGGCGGAATAGCCCGTCATCGGGCGTCCGCTCCCGTACGCCGCTCCCGTACGCCGCTCCCGTACGCCCGACCCCGTACGCCCGACCTGCTGCCGCCGGCCGATTAACCGCGGCCGCGGTTAGGTCGATCCCTCCGCGTACTGCAATCGATAGAGACTCGCGTAGTGGCCGTCCGCGGCGACGAGCTCGTCGTGATTGCCCTCCTCAATGATCTCGCCGTGGGCCAGCACGATGATGCGGTCCGCATGACGGATGGTCGAGAGGCGGTGGGCAATGACCAGGGAGGTCCGGTTCTCCAGAAGCTTGTTCATGGCCTGCTGGATGAGGCGCTCCGTCTCCGTATCGATGCTCGACGTCGCCTCGTCCAGAATAATGATGCGCGGATCGTGTGCGAGGGCGCGGGCAAAAGAGAGCAGTTGCCTCTGCCCGACGGAGATGTTGGCGGCCTGCTCGTTCAAGCCGGTATCGTATCCTTCCGGCAGGCGCCGGACGAAGGGGTCCGCCTGCACCGTCGCCGCAGCGTGTTGCGCCTTCGAGGCGGCATCCTCACTGCCCAGGGCAATGTTCTCCGCCACGGTGGAGCGAAACAGGAAGACGTCCTGCTGGATGGGCTGGACGATTGTCCGGAGACCCTCGAGGGTGTACTCCCGAATGTCGATGTCGTCAATGAGAATCCGCCCTTCGTCAATGTCCCACATCCGCGTGAGCAGGTTCGCAATGGTTGTCTTGCCGGCTCCGGTATACCCTACCAGCGCAACGGTCTCCCCGGGGTTCACGGTGAAGCTCACGTCCCGCAGGACCGGCTCGTTCTCCTTGTAGCTGAACCAGACATTCTCGAAGGTGACCTTGCCCTGGATGCCCTCGGGGGCGTGCCGGCCCTCGTCTGGAATCTCCTCTACGGTGTCAAGGAGCTCGAAGACGCGCTCGCTTCCCGCCATGGCGCTCTGGAGCACCACGAAGCGCTCTGAGATGTCCATGAGCTGCCGGTAGAACTGCCGAATAAGATTTATGAAGGCGATGACGACGCCCAGCGACACCATGCCCGTCAGTAATGAGCTCGCCGAAAAGTAGATGATGACGGCCACCGAGGTGGACGAAAAGAGATCGATCAGGGGCCGGAAGGTCGCGAAGACGTACATCTCCCCCAGATTGGCCCGCATGAGCTCGCGGTTCTGCTCGTCGAACTCGTCGGAGGTGCGCTTCTCCTGGGTGAAGAGCTGGACGACGCTGACCCCGGAAATGTGCTCCGAGAGGAACGCGTTCACCTTCGACACCATCCGGCGTACCCGGCGGAAGGCGTCCCGCGCTCTGCCCCGGAAGAGCAGGGTCGCAATGACCACCGGCGGCAGGGTTGCGACGGTTATCAGGGCGAGACGCGCATCCAGCAGGAAGAGCGTCACGATCACTCCGGCCATCATGACGAAGTTCTTCAGCAAATTTATGAGCACGTTTGTGAAGAGCTCGTTGATGGTTTCGACGTCGTTGGTGAGGCGCGTAACCAGGCGGCCCACGGGGTTGCGATTCAGGAAGGCCAGAGACTGTTTGATGACGTGATCGAAGAGTTGTACCCGCATGTCACGCATGACCCCCTGGCCGGTGACGGCCATGAAGTAGACCTGCAGGAAGGTGAAGACGAGAACGCCGAGGAGGATCAGGAGGAAGGTTCCGGACTTTTCCCTGACGCCCTCAATGTCTGCATGTCGCAGCGCCCGGCGCTCGTCGTCGGAGAAGGTGTCGAGATCATCGAAGAGGAGCGCCGCATGCTCCTCGTCTGCGACGAAGCGGTCCTGGTTTGCCGCGACGATCCGTTGCGCCTCCTCGGCGGAGAGGTCCACCACGTAGTAGCGGCGGTCGCTCAGAACGCCGCGCTCCTGCAGCTCCGTCCGGCGGGCCCCGGAGACGCCCTCGAGCTGGTTCTCCAGAACGTACCGGTAGTCGCCGATCGTAACGCTCTGCGAGAGATCTACCCCTTCGAACTCGGGGCTTCGGGCGTCTTCCTCCGAGATGCGCAGGCGGTCGGTCATGAGGTGCTGGTCGACGCCGCGCTGCATGATCACCGGAATGAGAAGCTCACCCACGGTAGAGAGGGCGAGGGCGATAACCGCGACGATCACGACCTTCTTGTGGGGCTTCAGATAGCTCAGGAGTCGGCGAGCCGTCTGCGGGTTGTACCCGGTGATTACCTGTTCATCATCCATGGTGGTGCGACTCCTGATGCGCCTCATGCTCACTCTGCTGCAACCGGTAGATGTCCCGATACAGCCCGTCGCTGTCCACGAGCTCGTCGTGGGTGCCGGACTGGGCAATGGTCCCCTCGTCGATGACGTAGATGACGTCGGTGTTCTGCAGCGTTGAAACGCGGTGGGAGATGATCACGCTGCTCTTTCCGGCGCGGTAGTCGAAGAGCTCGCTGAGAATCCGACTCTCCGACTCGGTGTCCACTGCGGAGAGGGCGTCATCGAAGATGAGGATGTCCGGATCCCGCAGGAGCGCGCGGGAAATGGCGACGCGTTGCTTCTGCCCGCCCGACAGGGTTACGCCGCGCTCACCGACCGGGGTCTTCCATCCTTCCGGGAAGTCCGCAATGTCCCGGGATATCGTCGAGATGTCCGCGACCCGGCGGATCTCCTCCGGGTCGGCATTCGGAACGCCGAAGGCAATGTTCTCCTCCACCGTGGCGGAGAAGAGAAAGGTGTCCTGCGGCACAATGGCGAAGGCCGATCGCAGGGTTTGCAGGTCGTATTCGTGGACATCGATGCCGCCGAGGTAGACGGTGCCCGCCGGCGGGTCGAGGATGCGCGGAAGAATGCTGACCAGCGTGGACTTCCCGGAACCGGTCCGGCCGAGAATACCGACTATTGTCCCCTGAGGAATCTCCAGCGACACGTTGCGAAGGACGGGGACATCGTCCTCATGATCTTCATCATCTTCTCCGGAGGCGTACCGAAAGGTGAGGTTGCGGACCGAGATGTCGTGGCGGGGACGCTCGGTTACGGCGTCCGGGGGACTCGCAATGTCGGGCTTCGTGTTGAGGATGGCGTTGATGCGGCCCAGAGAGGCGGCGCCCCGGGCCATCCAGTTGACCATGAGGCCGGCGCCGAGCATGGGCCAGATCAGCATTTGCAGGTAGCTCATGGTGGCGACGAACTCGCCCGGAGTCACGGTTCCCAGAATGACCATTTCTCCGCCGAAGCGCAGGAGGAGCAGGGTGGTCACGCCGGAAAGGAAGGTGATAACCGGAAAGAACATGCCCCAGATGCGGATGTACCGCAGATTCTGAATGCGGTAGTTCTCATTGGCATCCGCGAAGCGGTCGAGGAAGTAGCGCTCCTTCACGAAGGCTTTGATCACGCGGATGCCGGTGATCGACTCCTGGGCGCGCTCGCTGAGAATCGAGAAGCCCTCCTGCACCTTCCGAAAGCGCTCGGAGATGAGCTTGCCCACGAAGAGGATCGCCACCGTCACAAGGGGAAGGGGAATGATGACGAGGGCCGCAAGGCGCGGCGTCCGGGTGAAGAGGATTGCCAGGATGGCAATGGACATGAAGACCGCATCCACCATGGCGACAAGTGCCATGCCGGCGGCCATCCGGATTGCCTGCATGTCGTTGGTGGAGCGCGCCATGAGGTCGCCGGTGGTGCGATCCCGGAAGAAGTTGGACGAGAGGGTCATGAGGTGGTTGAAGAGCCGACCCCGGAGCTCCATTTCGATCCGCCGGGACGCGCCGTGGAGGAAGAAGCGCCACCCGAAGCGCGCAATCGCAATGAGCAGCGCCACCCCGATGAGGTAGAGCATGTAGCGACCCACCGTCGCAAGGAGGAAATCCCCGGCAACGATCGTGTCGATTGCGACGCGAATGAACTGGGGTATGACGATCTGTCCGCCGCTGGTTACCAGCAGGCAGAGCACCCCGAAGATGTAGTGCCACTTGTACTTGCGGACATAGGCGAGGAGGGTATGAAACTCGTGCAGCATCCCGGTTAATCTAACGGTCTCCTCACGAAAAGAGAAGTGGCGCGGCCGGGGCGTTCGGCGTGCCGACTTTGGCCTCGCGCAGTCGATCCGACGCGGGTGCCGATCCGACGCAGGGGCGATCCGGGCCCGGCCGTGCCGCGCCGGAACTGCCGGGTGAGAGGCTCTTGGTTGACACCCTCATGGGTTTTTGCTACTTTTTGAAGCCATTCTATAGGTGCCCAATTCAGACGGAGGTAATAACTCTTGATCGTAAAAGGATCTGCGGCGAAACGCCTGCGACAGAGCCAGAAACGGCGGCTGCAAAACAAGAGCATGCGGAGTGAGCTCCGCACGAGCATTCGACGCATGCGCGAGGCAATGGCAGCCGGTGATAAGAATCTCGCGACCGAACGGTTCGCGAAGGTAACGAAACTCATGGATACGGCAGTGCGAAAGGGTCTCTACCACAAGAACACTGCTGCGCGCACCAAGTCGCGGCTGCAGAAGCAGCTCAACGCCCTTGAATAGACGCCCTGAGGCATTCTCGGATGTGGCGTTCCTGCACACCTGAGGCTGGAGAGCGATACAGTGAGCGACCAGAAACTGACGAAGGCTGAGATTGTCGACAACATTGCCGAAACCACCGACGTCAGCAAGAAAGATATCCAGAAGATCATCGATTCATTCTTTTCCCAGGTAAAGGAAGCGCTCCTGGAGGACCGTATAGTCGAATTTCGCGGCTTCGGCACCTTCGAGATCCGCACGCGAAAGGGACGAGAACGCGCCCGCAATCCCAAGACCGGCGAAACGGTCCGTGTGCAGAATCACGGTGTAGTAGTGTTTCGTCCCGGCAAAGAGCTGAAAGACGCTTCGTGGTCTCTCAGGGGATAGCGTGAAGGGCGTGAGTGCCGCACTCACCGCGACGGAAACAAAGCGATCCCTCGTAAACTCCTTGCGGGAAGTACTGGTACAGGTCGGGCTGGTCGTTCTCGGCGCGGTCCTCTACTCGCTGGCGTATCCGTCGGTGATATCGCAGTGGGGATGGTTTCCCGTTGCGTACTTCAGCCTGATTCCGGTCTTCATTGTTGTCCGGCGTACGAGCTGGGTGGGCTCCTTTCTGATTGGAGCCCTTTACGGCTTCGTCACCTACTCGATACTCAACTACTGGCTTCTCAACTTCCATCCCCTCGCCATCTTCATTGTTCCCGTCATCTACGCAGGGTACTTTCTGGTGGTGTTTCCGCTGCTCAAGCTGGCGGACACTCTGTTTCCCCGATACGGTTACCTGGTACAGGTGCTCATCTGGCTCGCTTACGAGTATCTGCGGCTCCAGGGCTTCCTCGGCTACGCCTACGGCATAGCGGGATACTCCCAGTATCTCTTCCTTCCGCTCATCGGCATTTCGTCCTTTGCCGGGGTATGGGGCGTCTCCTTTCTCGTGGTTTTTCCCAACGCCTTCCTGGCGCACCTGATCATGCAGGTTCGCGCCATGGGGTCCCGCCTCACGGGGGCGGACGCCGCGGGCGCCAACGCCCCGGGGGCGCGCGCTCCGGTTGGGCGCCAGGGAACGGCCGCGTTCCGGCGACGCAATCGGTGGATCGCCGGGGGCTTCCTGGTCCTTTTCCTGGGGGCGATAGTCTTCGGTCTCGTTTCCAGGAGCGACTACTCCGACGCCCGGCGGTGGCGCATGTCTCTGGTGCAGCAGAACATCGATCCATGGCGCGGGGGTGCTGAGGCGTACCGCAAGTCGCTGGACATCCTGGTCGAGCAGAGCAACCGCGCCCTGGCCGACGACCCGGATATCATCGTCTGGTCGGAGACCTCCTTCGTGCCGCCCATTGAGTACCACAATCGGTATCGAACCAACCGTGACTCCTACGAGCTCGTCCAGGAGCTGATGGGTTTCCTCGGTGAGCAGGATATCCCGTACGTCATCGGCAACGGGGACGCTCAACTCGTCCAGGCGGCGGACGGGAATCTGGAGCGGGTGGACTACAACGCGGTGCTTCTCTACGAGAACGGGGAGATTCAGGATACCTACCGGAAGGTCCATCTGGTTCCCTTCACCGAGCACTTTCCGTATCAGCGCACCTTTCCCTGGATACACCGGATCCTGGTGGAAAATGACACGACCTTCTGGGAGGCCGGAGACGAGTACACCATCTTCGAAAGCGACGGTATCCGCTTCTCCACTCCGATCTGCTTCGAGGACACCTTCGGCTATCTTTCCCGAAACTTCGTGCGGGCCGGGGCCGATCTCATCGTGAACCTGACCAACGATTCCTGGGCCTACTCGGAGGCCGCCGCCATGCAGCACATGCAGATGGCGGTCTTCCGGGCGGTCGAGAACAAGCGTACCGTCGTACGGAGCACAAACGGCGGCATGACGACGGTCATTGACCCGAACGGCAGGATCCTGGCCATGCTGCCCGCCTTCACCGAGGACTATCTGACTTACGATGTCCCGGTCTATACTGACGAGACGACCCTCTACACCAGGTGGGGCAACTGGCTCGCCCTGGTGTTCCTGTTTGGAGCCGCCGCGGCGCTGCTCTTCGGCATTGGCCGGGCTCTGTGGCGCCGCGCGGTGAAGTAGCGAAGAGCCGCCGGGCGCGGCGGGCAACCGCGGGGCGCAGCGAAGAGCCGCCGGGCGCCGTGAATTGACAGAGGCCCATTCATTTGGGACAATCCACGTGGGAAGAGCCGGGGACGACGGAGAAGTAACCGGTCGGTGAGAGGACGGTCGCCGGCGTCAAGGATGGTGATCGGGCGGTTGCCCGGCAGCGGGCGGTTGCAGGCCGCGCGGGTTCCCGCGGGCCGATTGCCGACGGTCACCGGCGCGGACGGAGTCCGGCCTGCGGTGCCGGCGACCGAGCCCGGAGGTCTCGTGCACCGAGAGCGCGCATGCGCCGGTATGGCGTGGCGCCGATTCGGCGCGTGAGCATCCGACCTGCACCATCCGATCCGGGGCGCAGCATAGGGGAGACCAACCGTGAGTACGACACCACCTAACAAGGGCAAGATCCTCATTGTCGACGACGAACAGATAAACCTCGACTTCTTCGATGTCATGCTCACCAAGCTGGGCTTCGTCGTGGAGAAGGCCGAAGACGGCGAAGAGGCCCTCGAGAAGGTCATGGAGGTCCGGCCGGATCTCATTATTCTGGACAACATCATGCCCAAGCTCTCCGGCTGGGAGGTCACGCGCATTCTCAAGCAGTCGGAGGAGTACGCCGAGGTACGGGAAGTGCCGGTCATCATGTTCTCCGCCATGGACGACGTGAAGGACAAGATCGAAGGCTTCGACCTGGGCATCGAGGACTACATCACCAAGCCCTTCAATTTTTCCGAGGTGCTGGCGCGAATCAAGGCGGTCCTCCGGGGCCGTGAGCTCTCGCAGCAGGTCATTGAGCGGGAGCGGCGCATCGCCCTGGTCGAATCCTTGAACAAGTCCCTGGTCTACTTCACGCGCCATCTGCGGCAGCCTGTCCTCGATCTCCTCAACTCGGCGGAGTCGCTCGATCCGACCGACCGAGATGCAATCGAGCAGTTTGTTGCGAAAGTGAAGCAGGAGTCCGAGACTACTCTCGCGACCCTCGACGGTCTTGAAGAGGAGATCAAGGATCTCCAGAGCAAGGGCGATGAGATTCGCGCCCGTGAGGTGACGCTTGAGATGCTTGACGAGAAGTACCAGAAACACTTCGATAGCTACCAGAAACGAGAAAACGTGAACGAGGTTTCCGGGTGATTAGCGAAGAAAAGCAGAAGGTGCTCGAGCACTTTGCGCAGGGCCGTAAGCAGTACAAGCTCATGGAGTTCGCCGAGGCGGAGAAGCACTTCATTCGCGCCTTGAAGATCGACCCTAACGACGGTCCGTCGAAGGTGTACGTCGCGCGCTGCCGCCACTACATTGAGAACCCGCCACCCGAGGACTGGGACGGCGTGTTCGTCATGCAGACGAAGTAAGGGCGCTCATGGCGAAAGACTTCGATCCCAAGAGTCTTCCCCGATTCGCAACGCGTCTCGGCGGACGGACTCGCTTCAACGGCACCCTGAAGTTCCGCGAACCCCTGCGCATCAGTGGACGCTTCGAAGGGGATATCGTCGCCGGCGGATTTCTCTTCGTCGAGGAGGGCGCCGTCGTGGAGGCGGACATCAAAGCCGAAGCCGTGGTGGTTGCCGGAACGGTCCGGGGCAACATCCACGCGGTGAAGCGGCTCGAAATGCTGCCCTCCGGAAAGATCTACGGCAACGTCAAGACGGCGAAGCTGCGGATCGCGGACGGTGTTGTCTTCGAAGGGAAGTGCGAAATGCTTCGCAATTCCGGCGACGTCGACATCTTCGGCGGCTCCGTTCAACACGTCAAAGAATCCGTGCAACGTGTCTGAGCCATCCACTGCGCCGTCCGGCAGCGGCGGAACAACAGCCACTCCACAGTCGGGCCCGTCCAGGCCACGCGTCGTGATTCTGGGAGTCGGCAATGAGCTCACCGAAGGGCGCACGCAGGATGTACACGCTCGCTACCTCGGCGGCTTCTTCAGGGAACTGCAGATGGTCGTCCGCCGGGTAGACCTGATTCCTGACGAGTACGATGATTACGTCCGCGAGCTCCGACGCGCCGTTGTCGATGCCGAGGTGGTGGTGACCACCGGTGGATTGGGACCAACCTCGGACGATCTCACCCGGGAGGTCATTGCCGAGGTTTCGGGTCGAGCCCTCGAGTACCACGAGGAGCTGTGGGAGCGCCTGAAGGCGCGATTTCCCCGGCGCCGAATCTCGGAAACCAACAAGAAGCAGGTCATGATTCCCGCGGGATTCCGGATCTTTGCGAATGCGAACGGCACCGCCCCGGGCTTCGCCGGTCGCGTCTCCCGGGAGGGTGCGGGGCGCGGGAGTGAACAAGCCGGCGGCGAGACGCTCCTCGTGGCACTGCCGGGACCGCCGGGCGAGCTGCTCCCCATGGTCGAGGAGCAGCTTCGGCCCCTTTTGGCGGAGACCTTCGCGGTCGTACCGGAAGAGGTCCTCCACGGCACCGCCCTCATGGTACCGGAGTCCGAGCTGGAGGAGGCGCTCCAGCGCCACCGACGGGCCGGTGTCACCTGGGGGACCCGGACGGAGCTCTACCGCATCTCTTTCAACCTTCGCGGCGGCAGCGGCGAGGACAGAAACGCTGTGCTCAGCGCAATTCAGAAAGACCTCGGCGAATCCCACATTCGACCGGGTCATACCAGTGCCCCTGAGCTGGTTCTGGATGCCGCCCGAGCGCGAGACTCCGTGATCGTTACGGCGGAGTCCTGCACGGGCGGTCTCATCAGCAAGCTCCTGACCGACGTGCCGGGGAGCTCCGATGTACTGTGGGGCGGCATTGTGGCGTACTCTAACCAGGCGAAGCGCCGCATTCTTGGTGTCCCGGACGACGTGATCGAGAAGCATGGCGCGGTCTCGGAAGAGGTCGCCGTCGCCATGGCCCGCGGCGCTTTGGAGGTAAGCGACGGAAGGGCGACCCTTGCCATCGCGGTCACGGGCGTTGCCGGTCCCGGGGGCGGCACCGAGGAGAAGCCGGTCGGGACCGTGTGGTGCGCAGTGGCAATGCGGGAGGGCGAGGCGCGGGCCCGCCTGCTCAACCTCCCGGCGAGTCGCGACCGGGTACGACGCTGGTCGGCAATCGCGGCGCTTCTCATGGCTTACGAGGCCGTGAAAGATCGGGCGGCGGCCGCTTGACAGAGGACGGGGCTGGTTCTATATTTGCAAGGACCCTGCAGAAGCAAACGGGCTCCCTGCAAAGCCTCGTGAAGTCATACTAAGTTAGATTAAAGACTCTGTCCGAAGCTAACGAGATAACAATCAATACACCAAGCAGATGTACGTTTGTGCACACAAACGATTCGTGACTAAAGACTCAATTCGTGGAGATTCTTCATGACAATGATGGGAAGACGATTCCGCTCCGCCGGTGACGGTGGTGGTGACCCGTCAGAAACGGACACCCAAAGCGAGTTCAACCTGGACGACGCGCAACCGGAAGGCAAGAGCGACCAAGCACAGGAATCCCCGGGCGGCGACAGCGACGCCGAAACCCCCTCCGATAACGGCAAGACCCCCGAAAAGAAGAAGAACGGCAAGAAAAAGATTCGCGTCACCCTGGTCAAGGATCAGGACGGCTCAAAGAACGGCAAGAGTGATGACGATGCTGCCGGCTCAACCGAGGCGGACAGCTCCGAGAACGGCTCGGCGAACCCGAGTGGTTCCGGGTCCGATCGCGATTCCGACTCCCAGAACGATTCGTCTAATCGAAGCGGAGGAGGAGGGGGAACCGATGACGCTTCGGGCCGCCAATCATCCGGGGGCCGGCGTCGAGGAGATAACCGTGGTTCCGGTGGAACGGGCAACAAGACCGGTGGCCACGGTGGTAAGACCGGTAAGCGGCCCTACGGCAGTCCCGCGCCCAACCATGAGAACGACAAGAGCCTGAGCATCAACGAGCTCTCCAACATGAACATGAAGGAGCTCCGGAAGTTCGCTTCCAAGATGGGCATCAGCCAGGAGAACCTGCTCTCCCTGAAGAAGCAGGAGGTCATCTTCGCGGTCCTCAAGGCGCACACCGAGTCCAACGGCACCATCTACGCCTACGGTTCTCTGGAGATCCTTCCCGACGGCTACGGATTTCTGCGTTCACCCCAGAACTCCTACCTTCCGGGGCCCGACGATATCTACATCTCGCCGTCGCAGATTCGCCTGTTCAATCTGAAGACCGGCGACACGGTGTACGGCCAGATCCGGCCGCCCAAGGAAGGCGAGCGCTTCTTCGCCATGCTTCGGGTGGAGACGGTCAACTTCGACAATCCCTCCATCGCGCAGACGCGTATCCCCTTCGACAACCTGACACCGCTCTATCCGGATGCGCGACTCAACATGGAGATGCCCAGCGGGGACATCACGACGCGGATGATCAACCTCTTCTGCCCGATCGGGAAGGGGCAGCGCGGCCTGATCGTGTCGCCGCCGCGAGCCGGTAAGACCATTGTTCTACAGAAGATCGCCAACGCGATCACCTACAACCATCCCGAGACCTACCTCATTGTGCTGCTCATCGACGAGCGCCCGGAGGAGGTCACGGACATGCAGCGCAATGTCGACGCCGAGGTGATATCATCGACCTTTGATGAGCAGGCCACCCGGCACGTCCAGGTTGCCGAGATGGTTCTTGAGAAGGCTCGGCGGCTGGTCGAGCACAAGAAGGACGTCGTGATCCTGCTGGACTCGATCACGCGTCTTGCCCGGGCGTACAACCAGACGGTACCGACGAGCGGCAAGATTCTCTCCGGTGGTGTCGACTCGAACGCCCTGCACAAGCCGAAGCGCTTCTTCGGTGCCGCCCGGAACATCGAGGACGG
>CAZZIE010000033.1:0-27139 GCA_964654185.1 uncultured Spirochaetaceae bacterium
CCCTACTGCGGTGGAGGTTGTGCTGCTTCAATCAACAGGGTTGTGGGTAGGTTAAACGCCCTGCGCGGGCACGCGCCCGCTGGGATCTCTCGCCCACCTGCTATCCCTCGCTCAGTCGAACCCATCCGCCGCGCTCCTCTTCGGTCAGGACCAGTCCGAACTCACCGTACCTCCCGTGGAGGGCCACGGCGGCCTGGGAGGGCAACTCTCCGAGCACGTCCGCGGAGTCTCGCGGCGCAGAACGAACCATGCCGGTATCGGAGAGAACCACCGTCTCGGTGGGCGTTCCGTTCGGACCCAGGACGGCAGCCGGGAGGTATCCCGTCACGCCGTCGGGGGTGCGAATCCGCGCCCACTCCCCCCGCACACCGATGAGACGCACCGGCGCGTCTACCGGCAGGACCACATCACGTTCGGGACCGCGGTCGATCTGCAGAACCGGATAGTCCGCCGCCGTCAGGGAATTCCCCCGCGCACCCACCTCTGCCGGGGAAGGAACGGTGGTCGACCGCCCCGGCGGATTGGAAACCGGCGTGACGGGCCCCCGGGCCACTCGCACCCACTCCCCCAGTGAGAGCGCCTGAGCAGCGGTACCGGCAACGGGTTGCGCCGCAACCGCGGTCGTCGCAGTGTCCGCCGGCTCGCTGCGGGTCGGCGGCACGAAGAAGTACCACGGGTCCAGGGGCCGCCGGAAGCTCCCATCGTAGATCCCGATGTGAAGGTGTGGAGGTGTCGTTCGGGCGTTTCCGGTGTTTCCGACCGTACCGATCACATCGCCGCGATCGACGCGGAGACCCCGCTCGGTCAGTTGCTCATCGAGGTGGGCGTAGTAAAGGTAGAGGTTACGGTCGCGGTCAATGAGGGTGATCACGTTGCCGCCGCGGTCCCGCTGAGAGACCCGGGCGACCTCCGTGGGCCCCACCGCCAGGATGGGAGTCCCGCGAGGTGCAAAGATGTCGATCCCGTGGTGCACCCGCCGCCCGCCGTCGCGGGGATCGCCGAATACGCTCCAGACATCGAGCTGGTCCGTGCCTTCCACCGGCCACTCGTAGACCGCATCCACCTCCGCCTCAACGGTGACGCTGCCGCCCCGCATGAGCTCCGGCTGTATCCTCAAGGCGTAGTATCCGTGCCTGGGCGGCTCGACGGTGAGCCGGGCACCTCCGCGCGGCATGGCGGCAACCAGGCGCGCCTCTTCGGCCCTGCCGGATGACTCGGCGCGGTTTGCGGATGCGGAAAGCTCCGGCCCGAGATAGTGGACGTCCATGAAGAAGCGCGTCGTCGAGGCGTCAACGGTCAGGTCGACTTGTTGCCCCCGCATGGCGTGAAAGACAATGGCGCCCGCGTGGGGCTCCGCCACATCGAAGTGGAGCCGCTCGGCAAAGGGGAGCGCCGCCAGGGCGTCGCTGCTCAAGGCGTCCCGCCCCGCGGCGAGCCAGGCGGCGCCGGCGGCAGTATCATTGAGACCGAGACGCAGCAACGCCTCCTCGTAGCTCTGTCGGGATGTCAGGGGGTCCGGCCGGGTCGGGGCCTCCGGCTGCGCACAGCCGGCAATCACCACGACCACCGCTGCAAGGGCTGTAAGCGCCCGACAGCTGCGGGCGGGCTGGGCCCGGCGGTTGCGGGCAGCCCGGGCCGGGGTCGACGCGGCGCAGTCACGGCTGCCGCGCCACACTGCCGCCCGCCGACGCGGTAGAACCTTCCTCTTCGTGGCCGTACAATACCCAGTCATGGCCGTACAATACTATGAGACGAGTGCCGTAACAAAGGTTACGACATGAATAAGGATTCTCCCGTGTCATCCCTCCTGACGGAGGCAGTCGAGGATCCCCGGCATACGACTCGCGCCGGAAGCAGCCGCCGCGAGAAACCCTCCGAGGACCGCTCAGAGGGGCGCTCCGAAGACCGCGGCGGCGCCGTCACCGTCCTGCGCTGGACGACACCACCGGGCCTGGAGGAGGTGAGCGTTGCGGAGGCGCGGGCGCTACTTACGACATCCCCTGCAACCGCCGGCGGGGAGCACCTCTTCGAGGATAAGCTGTTCGGACTTGCCGGCCACTGCGCCGTCGCCACGACCGCCGCGGCAGAGGCGGCAGCGGAGGTGTGCCGGGGGATGCGCTCGGCGTATCACCTGATCCGTCACCGCGGGTACTTCACCCTGCGCAGTGCCCACGAGGAGGTCACCGCGACGGAGGTTGCCGCCGGAATCCGCGCCGTTTCGCTGCCGGAGTTGGAAGATGGAAGTCACTCCTTTCGCGTCTCATGCACCCGCACCGGGACGCACGTCTTCAAGAGCCCCGACATCGAGCGGGAGGTCGGCAGCATTGTGGTGGAACGGTGGAACCCTCCGGTGGATCTGGAGCACTACGATGTGAACCTGCGCATCGACATTGTGGACGCCGTGGTGCTGATCGGCATTCAGCTCACCGGCGAGGGAATGGACAAGCGCTATCCCTGGGTCTACCGGCCCCGGGTGACCCTGCGGACCACCATTGCCTACGGCATGATCGCCCTGGCGCGGCGCGCCCTGGGCGAACCGCCGGAAT
Source organism: uncultured Spirochaetaceae bacterium (assembly GCA_964654185.1). Lineage (GTDB taxonomy): Bacteria > Spirochaetota > Spirochaetia > DSM-27196 > PWMO01 > CAYFQV01. Next base: position 2,547 of record CAZZIE010000033.1, read on the forward strand.
CCGCCGCACTGCCCGTGCCCTCGGGCGCCGGCGGGACGGGGACGGACGCAGGCGCGCCGGGCGGCCGCCGCACGGCGCCGGCCACCGCGCCGGACGCGGGCGAAGAGCCGGCCACGGGAGCGGGCGAGACGGCGCCGGCCGGCGCGATGGACGCGGAGGCACCGGGGTCGCCGCTTCGCACCCTTCTCGATCCCTTCTGCGGGTCCGGGACCATTCCCATTGAGGCGGCAAGTCTTCTGCCGAATGCGAGGGTCCTCGCCGCCGACCGGGACGAGGAGGCGGTGGCAGGGACGCGGTCCAACGCGGAGGCGGCGGGAGTGGCCGTGAGCATCGATCCAAAAGCTATAGATGCCCGCGACCTCGACGAGCATTACGCGGCGGAGAGCGTGGATGCAATCGTGACGAATCCCCCCTTCGGGATTCGCCTGCACCGGGAGGCGGACTTCTACCGCCTGTACCACCGCTTCCTGACCACGGCCGGCTTGATTCTGCGGCCGCGCGGTGTGATTGTGATCCTGGTGGGGAAGAGGCGCGGCCTTTTCAACAGGGTCCTCCGGGAGGTCGGCCTCTACGATCCGGTGGACGTGCGAATCATCGAGATCGGCGGCGTCTACCCCGGTCTCTTCGTCCTCCGGAAGCGGGTGTAGGGCGGAACTGGAGCGCGGAAACGGAGCGCAAGACCGAAAGAGGGCGGCAGGAAGGGGTGCCGGGAAGCGGAACGCAGGACCGGAAGCGGGCTTCTGGAAGGGCACCCGGAAACGAAACCAGGAAGGCAAGGATACCGTGAAGCAACTGAGCATCATCTACGACGAGATCTGCACCGAACACGAGAACGGACCGCGCCATCCCGAGCGGCCGGAACGGTTGCAGGCGGTCAGGCGCGCAGTCGACGACTTCGAGTGGCCCGAGGCGGTGCGGGAGTACCGCCCGGACGACGCACCCCGGGAGGCCCTTACCCGTGTGCACGACACCGGCTACGTGGACCGGATCGCCGCGACGGCGGGAAAGGAGCGCAGCGCCTTTGACCTGGACACCGGGACGGGACCGCGATCCTACGCGGCGGCGCTGCGCGCGGCCGGCGGCGCCATGGCCATGGTGGACCACGCCCTCGCCGACGACGAGGTGATCCCCTTCGCTACGGTGCGGCCCCCGGGGCACCACGCCGAGCGCAATCAGGCCATGGGCTTCTGCCTGTTCAACAACGTTGCCGTGGCGGCGGCGCACGCCCGGCACCACCACGGCCTCTCCCGGGTGGCCGTCATCGACTGGGACGTGCACCACGGCAACGGCACGCAACACATCTTCGAGGCGGATCCGTCGGTGCTCTACCTCTCGGTCCACGAGTTCCCGCTCTTTCCCGGAACCGGACGCCTCCACGAGGTCGGCCGCGACGCCGGCGAGGGCTACACGGTGAACGTGCCGCTCCCGGCGGGACAGTACGACGCCCAGTACGTCCGGGTGTTCCGGGAGATCTTCGAGCCGGTGATCACCGCCTACCGCCCCGAGCTCATCCTCATATCCGCCGGCTTCGATGCCCACGGCGACGACCCCCTCGCGAACATGGCGCTCTCGGCGGACGGCTTCGCCATGCTGACGAGTATCGTCCGGGAGTGGGCAAACGAGCTAAGCGACGGTCGCCTGGGCTTTCTTCTTGAAGGGGGCTACAGCCTCTCGGCGCTGACCGAGAGCGTCCAGCGAGTCATGGCGGTGCTGATTGACCAAGTCACCTTACATGATGATGATGCTTACGGAGCATCGCTCACGCGGGCAGACAGGACTATCGACCAGGTCAAGGCGATCCAGCGATCGTACTGGCCCGGTCTGGAGGGGGAATGAGCCATGGCTCGAAGCAAGATCCACGAGTATCTGGTCGACGGCCTCACAGATGATAACGCCCCGGTGATCCACAAGGGGCTCGAGGCAATCGGTCAGATTGAAGAGGTTTCGGTCCTGCCCCAGAAGAACCTCGTCCGCGTGCGATCGAAGGGCGACGTCACCGACCAGGTGCGTATTGCCTGTGACATTGCGAAGACACGTTTTCGCACCAAAGTGAGCTAGCGTCGACGCGGCCCGCGGTTCGCAGCGGGAACGATCGCACACCAGGGAAGTACCGATACACGCAGCGGCACCGGTACCACCGCGACCAGTACGAGCACAACGAGCACAACGAGCACAACGAGCAACACAAGGCATGACACGAGACTTCACCGCAACGACCTTCGTGGTGCACGAAGGACGAGTATTGCTGCACATGCACCAGAAACTGCACAAGGTTCTCCCGCCTGGAGGACACATTGAAGAGGGAGAGCTCCCGGAAGAGGCCGCCCTCCGGGAGGTCCGGGAAGAGACCGGGCTGGAGGTCGTGCTGCATCAGCGCGGACCTGTCCGAACAGCCGGAGACGCCCGCTATCTGGCCACACCGGAGACCATCCTCCTCGAAGACATCACCGATGATCACCAGCACATCGACCTGATCTACTTCGCCCGGGTCCGAGATCCCGCGGCGGCGGGAGCGATCGGCGGCGCGGGTGCCGGGACTGACGCGGGCGCGGCGCCTCGGGACGGAGCGGCGGACACCCCCGGCGGCGCGGGTGTGCCGCGGGACGGTGGGTTCTACTGGGCCGCGCCGGCGGAGCTGGAGGACGAGGGCATACCGGAGACGGTTCGTGTACTGGGCAAACAGGCCATTGAAGTAGTAGGAAGAGAATGAGCAAGCAAACTGCGGAGGGGAGACCAACAGTGATCATTATTGAAGGACAGATCGGGGTCGGAAAGACGACAATGGGTGAGATTCTGGAAAGCGACCTGGACATTCCGCTCTATCGTGAGCTCACCCACGAGTCGACGCACCGCCTGCTGGACCGCTTCTACGCGGACAAGCGGCGCTGGGCCTTCACCCTGCAGGTACACTTCCTGAACGAGCGCTTCCGCATGATCAAGCAGATCTTCCGCAACGGCGGCGGCGCCCTGGACCGCTCCATCTTCGGCGATCGGATCTTTGCCGAAATGCTCCACGACGACGGCGATATGAACGACGAGGAGTTCTCGACCTACTCCACCCTCCTGGACAACATGCTCGAGCACGCCGACGACCCCACCCTGCTCATTTATCTGGACTGCAGCATCGACACCGCCCTGGAACGGATAAAGCAGCGTAACCGTGGCCTGGAGAGCACCATCCCCCGGAGCTACCTTGAGAACCTCAACAACCGCTACCTGAGCTGGTACGATGCCTACGACCGCTCCGACAAGATCAAGATCGACACGGAGCAGCTGCCCCTCGAGAATCCCGATACCAGGGCGAAGGTCATGCGGATCATCCGGGATCGCCTGGAGGAGATCGATGTCCTGGAGCAGGAACGCGGGCACGTGTCCGGAGGTGTGGGTCGGTAGGCTCGCGCCGGGGGCGCAGCCGGGCTACAGGAGGGCAGACGGAGCGACCGGGGCGCCGGTCGGGGATCCCTGTTGGGCTGCGGGAGACCCAATGGCGCGAAGGGAGCCGGTGGGGCGCCCGGCCGCCGGTTGCGGGCACCAGGGACTGGTGCTGCTACCGGGGAATGCGGCCGAAGCGCGGGAAGGTCCGCTCCTCTTCGTCGCTGTACAGCTCGCTCAAGGGACGCGGCTCAGGAACGTAGTCCCGTGAGATTCCGGGACTGAGTTCCTTTCGCCAGGCGTGCTGCTGGTTGGTGTTTTCGTACTCGATCCGGCGCTTTACGGTGACCGCCTTTTCCTTCGGTTTCTCGCCGGTCTCCTCAACAACGCCGAACTCGCCCCGACCAATGTAGGCCAGACGCTCGTTAGGTCCGAGAGGCTCGGTCTTCTGAAGCTTCTCGATGACGCTTTCCAGGTTGGACGGCTGCCCCGTCTCCGGGTCCGCAATAGCCGTAAGGATATCGCTGATCGGTTCTCCGGAAAGGGGACACGGGGGATACTCCCGTTTCGGCCGCTCCGGCGGCATGTATACGTGAGCGGGTTTGCGGTTGCGCCGGCTTCGACCGCCGCGGCCGCCTCTGTTACGACTACCTCGTCCTGCCAAACTGCCTCTTCCTACCTGTGGAGTAGTTGTTCACGGGTGTACGCAGAATATGCCATAGCCCGGTCGGGAAAGCAAGCCGTCAAACCCGGAGGCGACGGTGCGGAGGGTTTTTCGCTACACTGATACAAGCGCGAGGGATACATGGCACAGAAACGTACGAACGTCACGGGACAGCTGGCAATCACATCAAAGGGCTTCGGCTTTGTCCAGATTGAAGATGGAGCGGATGTCTTCGTTGCCTATGAGAATCTGCACACCGGCGTCGACGGTGATATCGTCGAGGCGGAGGTCTTTCCCTCGACCCGAAAGACCAAACCGGCCGGCAGGATTGTGCGGGTGCGCGAGCGGTCGGATCGCAACATCGTCGGGGTGTTCCGTCGCACCGATAAGGGCGGCAAGGTCTACCCGGAGGACGACCGCCTGCCGTCGTCACTGGTGATCCCCGCGAAGATCATGAAGCAGGAGGGCCTCGACAAGAAGCTTCGCAGTGGCCAGGTCGTCGTCGCCCGACTTGTGGAGTGGAACGACCCCAACAAGAAGCCCCTCGGCACCGTTGTGCGCATTGTCGGCGATCAGGACGAGCCGGGAATGGACGTCAAGACGGTGGCCCTCACCAAGGGGCTGCCCCTGGAGTTCCCGAAGGAAGTGACCGAAGCCGCCGAGAGTATTCCGGCGCCCGACATGAAGAAAGAGCTCGCCGAACGGTCGGACCTCCGGGACCGCGTCTGCTTCACCATTGATCCTCCGGATGCCAAGGACTTCGACGACGCTCTCTCCATTCGACAACGAAAGGACGGTCTCTTCGAGGTAGGGGTGCACATTGCGGATGTGAGCCACTTCGTGGAAGAGGGCGGTGTCATTGATGAGGAGGCGCAGAAGCGAGGGACCAGCGTCTACTTCGTTCAGACGGTCCTCCCGATGCTCCCGGAGCGCCTGTCCAACGAGCTGTGCAGCCTGCGCCCCAACGAAGAGCGCCCCGCCTTCTCAGTGACGGCGGTGCTGGACGCCACCGGAGCGGTGCACGACAGCCGGATCGAGGAGACGGTCATCCGAAGCCGTAAGCGCTTCACCTACGAGGAAGCGGAGGAGATCATTCACGGCGGCTCACACGACTACGCCCGTGAAGTGAGTCTCCTCCACCTGCTATCACAGGTGCTGCGTCGGCGGCGGGAGGCGGCCGGCAGCATCGACTTTGATATGACTGCCAAGCAGATCTCCCTGGACAAGAGCGGGAATCCGCGGATGATTGCGCCGAAGGAACGCCTGGAAGCGAATCGGCTGGTCGAAGAGTTCATGCTCCTGGCCAATCGCATTGTGGCGGGATTCGTAACCGATCTGGAACGGAGCCTGAAGCGGAAGGTGCCCTTCATCTATCGGGTGCACGAGAAGCCGAAGCCGGAGGATGTGCAGTCCCTGGGCGCAATCCTGGAGAGCCTGGGCCTGCCCTACCGATTCGGCGAAGAGGTCGAGCCGGAGGATTACCGAAAGGTGCTCGGAATCATTCAGGACCTGGAGTTCAAGGACTTCATTGAGAAGATAGCCCTCTACTCCATGACGAAGGCGGTCTACTCCACCGAGAACTACGGCCACTTCGGCCTGGGTTTCGAAGCCTACACCCACTTCACCTCGCCGATCCGGCGCTATCCCGACCTGGTCGTTCACCGCCTCGTCAAGCGCTACCTCAAGCGCCGCCGGTTGGGTCGCACCGGTGCGCTGGAGTCCTTCCTGGAGAAGGCGGCCGCCCACTCAAGCGAGATGGAGCGCGTCGCGACTGCGGCGGAGCGGGAGTACGTCAAGATCAAGTCGCTGCAGTTCCTGGCCCAGAAGGTGGGCAACGTCTATGAGGGCGTCATCTCCGGCGTCACCTCCTTCGGCCTCTTCGTGGAGCTGACGCACTACCTCATTGAGGGTCTGGTGGCGCTGTCCTCGATCGAAGGCGACTACTACGAGTATGACAAGGAGAACTACCGGTACGTGGGAAAGAAGACCGGCAGGATCTTCCGCCTCGGCGATCGCGTCGAAGTGCGCGTGTCCCGGGTCTCCGTCTCCGATCGAAAGGCGGACTTTGTTCTCGTGTAACGGCGGCAGCGAAGGGAGGAAGCATGAAGCGATTGGACACCTTTGAGGAGCAGGTCGGTCTCAAGTATCAGATATACAACGGGCTTTTTCTCGATCTGCCCTATCATCAGGTGAGACAGAGCGGGATCATGCTGCCGGTCTTCACCGCCTACTGCCGGGAGCGTCTTGAAGTGGGAGACGCACCGGAGATCATTCTGGAGGACTTCTTCCGGGAGCGCATGGGCGACCCCTCCTTCGATGAGTTGCGCAACATAGTCTTCAAGTTCATGCAGATCGTGGAGCGGCAGGTGGTGCTGTTCGACGCGATCGAGGATGCAACCTTCGGCCGGATCCACGACCTCGACGGTCCGGGATCGCTGAAGGAGATCCTGAACAAGATCAGTGAGGACGGCAAGCAACGGGAGTACCGGAACTTCCTGAAGAACTATCGCGTACGAATGGTCCTGACGGCGCATCCGACGCAGTTCTACCCCGACGAGGTACTGGCGATTATCACCGATCTCGGCGGCGCCATCCTCCGGGACGATCTGCAGGAGATCTACGCCCTCCTGCTCCAGATGGGGAACACCCGCTTCAAGAACAGGGAGAAACCGTCGCCCCTGGACGAGGCGAAGAGTCTGCTCTGGTTCCTGGAGAACGTCTTCTACGAGGTGGTACCCCGGGTACAGAGTCGCATGTGGCGCGCCGCCTCCGACGACGTGTCGGAGATGTTCCGGGAGACCCCCAATCTCGAGCTGGGATTCTGGCCCGGCGGCGATCGCGACGGAAACCCCTTCGTCACCGCCGATCTCACGCTCGAAACCGGTAACCTGCTGCGTGGTAGCATTCTCCGACGCTATCAGGCAGACCTGGCGGCTCTGGCACGGCGACTCACATTCCCCGGAATTGTCGAGCGTATGGACGCGATCGCGGAGAAGCTGCGTTTCACCCTGTATCCCCTCGTGCGAATTCAGGGGATAACCGGCTATGAGGAGGAGGCGTGCGAGGATGCCAGCGACCAGGCGTACCAGCGGGCGGAACAGTTGCTGGAGGACCTGCTGGAGGTTCGGGACAGCCTCATTCGCGACCACCTGGGGCTCTTCACCGAGCGCGTAGATGAGTTGATTGCAAAGGTGCGCATCTTCGGGTTTCACTTCGCCACCATGGATATCCGCCAGGACAGCCGCGTCATTCGCGGCGTCGTGACCGAGATCATGCGGGGCTTCGGCGTACCGGAGTACGCAGAGAGTGATGTCGCAGAGCGTCTTCGCCTCATAACCGACTTCTCCGAGAAGCTTCCGGTGAAGCGCGATGTGGCGGAGGAGCTCGACGATGATAGGGCGCGGGACACGGTGCTCTCCATCCGGGCGGCCAGGCTGCTTCAGGATTCGAACGGCTCCCGGGCGGTGCATCGCTACGTTATCAGCAATACCAGGGATGCGGCGAACGTTCTCGAGGTGTGGCTCCTGGCACAGTGCGCGGCCATGGAAGACGAGGCCATGGGCCTGGACATCGTACCCCTCTTCGAGACCATTGACGATCTGGTCGGGGCACCTGCAGTCATGGAGACCCTTTACACGAATCCCATCTACCGGCACCACCTGGATGCGCGTGGCGGATTCCAGACAATCATGCTGGGCTTCTCTGACGGTACCAAGGACGGCGGATACGTGACCGCCAACTGGGAGATCTACCGCGCCAAGGAGCGCCTTACGGAGGTCGCCCAGGAACACGGCGTGAAGGTCGCCTTCTTCGACGGGCGCGGTGGGCCTCCGGGCCGCGGTGGTGGGAACACGCACAAGTTTTATCGCTCCCTGGCGCGCACGATTGCCAATGAGCAGATCCACCTCACGGTTCAGGGACAGACCATCAGCTCCAAGTACGGCAATGCGGATGCGGCGCGGTACAACATTGAACAGCTCGTCAGCGCCGGGATGGAGAACAACCTCTTTCCCGAGCGCACCGCGTCCCTCCGACCCAAGGACGTGGCCATTCTGGACGAGCTCTCCGAGCACGCGCTGGCTTCCTATCGGAAGCTTCGCGGGCACCCCGCATTCATCCGCTATCTGGAGCAGATGACACCGCTCCGATACTACGGCAAGACGAACATCGCAAGCAGACCGACCTCCCGGTCGGGCGCTACGGAATTGCGCCTGGATGATCTTCGGGCCATTCCCTTCGTCGGTGCCTGGAGCCAGATGAAGCAGAATGTCCCGGGCTTCTTCGGCTTCGGCTCGGCTATCGCGGCCTTCGCTGAGCGGAACGGAGAGCAGGGGCTGCAGACACTCTATCGGCGCTCGCTCTTCTTCCGCACCCTCGTCGAGAACGCAATGCAGAGCCTGAGCAAGACCAACTACTCACTCACACAGTTCCTGGCGAACGATGCTGAGTTCGGAGGGTTCTGGCGCATGCTCCGGGATGAGGCCCGGCGGACAACCGATCTGCTTGGCCGCATCACCGGGCAGGGACGCCTGCTCGGCGCGGACCCGGACCTGCGCTCCTCGATTGAGCTCCGGGAGCGGATGGTTCTTCCACTGCTGGTCATTCAACAGTGGGCGCTGGCCAAGGAAAGACGAGCCGCCGCGGGCGAAGAGATATCCGGTTCGCCGGAGCTCTACGAGAAGGTGATCGTGAAGTCGCTGGCCGCCTCGGTCAACGCGAGCCGCAACGCCGTCTAGCCGTCCGGCTCGACGCTCTCGCCGGCGGCCGACGGGGCGCCCCGGAGTCGCGTCAGAGGTCCGACCGCTCGATCCGGCCCTTGTCCTTGTCCAGGTAGAAGCGGGAGGGGCCGAGCGTCTCCATTACCGTCTCTTTGGCCCGGCAGATTTGGAGAACCGTGCCCGGATGCACAGTCTTCGTGATAATGATCTCCGCGCCTTCGTCGGAGTCGACGTGGCCCAGCATCTCACTCATGAGATCTGCGTACTTTCTGCGTGCGCTCTGCACTTTCCGGATGTGGCTGCGGAGCTTCCGGGCGCGCTCCGGGCGGGCATCGTCCACTGACCCCTGAAGCTTCTGCAGCATGAGTGTAAGGTCCTGGTGCTTCCGCCGGGCGTATTGCAGCTTCCGCTCCATGACGAAGTTGATGCCGACGACGATTCCCGTGTGGATGTGCGTGCTGTTCCCGACAACCGGGACCTCGACGCGCTTCGCAGCCCGCGTTTCGCCGCCAATAAGACATCCGCCTTCGGCGATGCAAACCGAGCCGAGCGCCATGATCCGGCTGTTGTAGGCGAGGCTCTGGATCTGGACGCTGCCCTTCGTCTCGACACTGCAGTGCTCGACGAATTTCGTTACCACGTCCCCACCGCTTCGCACCAGGGCGCGGCCGCGGCCGACGATTCCGCCGTCGACCTGGAGGGTCCTGCGCACGAAGACTTCGTGGGCGTCGAGGGTAGCCTTCACGCGGGTGTCTCCGCCGATCCAGAGCCGTCTGCCGTCCTGTACGCGCTGCTCGACGATGAGGTTGCCCGGGAAGCGCACGTCCCCGGTTTCGGTACCGATCTCCTTCAGATGAATCGTGTCTTCCACCCGGAGCTGCTCGCCCTGCATGCAGAGCAGTCCACTGCGGGTGGCACGGAGGTTGCCGGAGGTGAGCTCCGTACCCTCTCCCGGCTGAAAAGGCGCAACCTCCAGCGTGCCGTGCGGAATCGGGCGGTTGTACACATCGACACCATCAATGCCGGGTATCTCCTCCTGAAGGGTGGCAATGACGGTCCCGGCAAGAACGATCCCGAGGGCAAACCCCTTTGGTGGTTGAAACGGTCCGATCTGATGGCCCTGACGATGCCGCTCCAGGGCGCGCTGGAACTCCGGCGTCAACTCCAGGCGTTCGGGATTGGTGCGCACCGGCGGCCTGCCCGCCGCGACGGGCACCTGCATGACCGGCTCGTGCTCGGTGTTGCAGGATGCGACCGTCTCAGCGATCACCGGCTCGTCCACACCGAAGTCGACGCCTTCGGAACGCAGGACCTGGTGTACGTACCGCTCCGAGAGTGGCTCGCCGTCGCCGAAAGAGGGGAGAAAGTCTGCAAAGGCCTGGAGAGCGTCCTCAGATACCCAGAGTTTGACGAGAGAGTCGCGGTGGTGTGCGGTCGCCCCGGTAAGACTATCCATATAATTCCATCTTATCAAATAAGTCGAATAAGAGTGTAAAACAGATAACCATTAATGTCAAAAAAGGGGCTGCCTCAGAAGATCCGAGACAGCCCCAGGTACGCTCGCACTTTTTTACCTGTTTGCGTTCTTACATGCAGAATCACAGCGGAGGTCCGGTGCGGAGTCTACGTGATTACGCCGCCGTCGTGGTGACGACCTGGTCCTCCCTGAAGCCCTGCTCACTACTCAGGGTGCTGGAGACCGCGTTGAGCATGACGCCGTAGATGATCTTGGAGCTGATGTCCGCCACCGTATAGGTGAGCTGCTGAGCCACGATCGTGAACTCGTAGTCGGCAACGCCCCAGCTCATCAGGACCGGCATGAGGTAGGCGCCGGGATAAAGGAACCAGGAAGTGTAGAAGAGAGGAAGGATGGCGCCGAAGATGCGCTGAGCACTGGAGCCGTTCATATTCGCCTTGCCCTCGCGAATGACCCGGGTAATGAGAACGAGGACCCAGATGAAGAAGAGGGTCGAGATGGCGCCCCAGACCAGCCATGCAGCCATGTTCTCATTGAGCCGACCGGGCTCATAGAACTGGCCGATGTAGCCGGTCACTATCATCAGGACGCCGGCGGTGGAGAATCGGAACATGTACCTTGTACGGGAGGCTCCGACGATTCCAGCGACAAAGAGAATCTGGATCAGGAGCATGGGTACGTCGATCAACCAGTTCAGATACCGGTAGCCGTTGGTGAACAGCTCCGCGCCTTCCCGCAACGCGTATGCCGAACCGGTGAAGGTATACGCATTACTCCAGCTCTCCTTCTGGGCAAAGAGCAAGAGAAGGGCGGAGACCATGACGACAACCGACAGAACCGACGACATCCGGTACTTCGGCATGTTCGTGTTCTTGGTCAGGATGAAGTAGAGCAGGGCCGCTCCCATGGCAGCGTAGCCCAGGGTCAGAATGTGCTGGACCAGCTCGAAGGCCTCAACGGAAACAGTGAACATTTCGGTGTTCATCTTCTTCCTCCACGCAAGGGTGATGTAACGTCGGCAATGTACCCATATGTCCATCTGTAGTCAAATATTTGCCCAACTCAGAAGCAAGAATTTCGTCCATATTTCCGTGCATAAGCTGTACATTTCTGGTGCGGATCTCAGTTGTCTACTCCGTACAGGCGATGTATAATAATGGCCGAAACGATCATGGCGTATCCGATCCAGGTAGTTGCACGAAAGACAGGATTGACTCAGGAAACTCTGCGAGCCTGGGAGCGGCGGTACGAAGGCATCCGGCCACACCGTGATCATGCCGGCCGACGCGTGTATCCGGAGGATCTCCTGGAGAAGCTCGTCCTTCTGGCGGAGCTGACCGAGGTGGGTTATCGAATCGGTCAGATTGCCGATCGCGATATCGAGGAACTCCGGAATCTGGCCCGGGACATGAAAGATACGGAGCGCGGGCCGGAGGGGACGTTACACGCACCGCGCCCGACCGCACCCGCGGAAGGAACGACCGAAGACGTCTCGGTCGACGCCGCAGTCGCAGCGGTAGTCCAACTTGACGATGTCCGCCTCTACCACATTCTCGAGAATGCCATCGCCGATCACGGCCGCCTTGACCTCATTGACCGCTTCGTCTTTCCTCTGGTTCGGCAGATCGAAGGCCGCGTGGACGCCGGAGAGCTTCGATACATGCACCTGGCCTTCATCACGACAACTCTTCGCACAGTCCTCTCGTCACTCCTGGTCACCACCTCCGACGAGGAGGGGCGGCCGGTGGCGCTGCTCTGCGCTCCCTACACGCACACGCGCGATCTTGCCGTCGTTGCCTCGGCCATACACGCACACGCAGCGGGGTGGCACCCCCTCGTTCTGGGAACGGGCATTGCTGCCGAAGGCCTGGTGGAGGCGGTCCGCGGCACCGGGGCAAGGGCAGTCATCCTGGGTATCGGTCAACGAAGGTACGACCTCACCGTCCTGAACGAGTTGGCCCGCGCCCGCAAGAGTGTGCCCGGGGACATCCCGGTGTACTTCGGTGGAAGACTCTCCGCCCGGCTCATTGAGGATCTCACCGGTGCGGGCCTCCACTATGTGCACGACATGAACGACCTGCGACGCGCCCTCGAGGCGTTTGCTGAAAGCGCTTAGGCGCAGTACGTTACATTCATGCAGTACAGAACACTTGGAACCTCGGACCTGTCCGTATCAGTTGTAGGCTTGGGCACGTGGGCCATGGGAAACGACTTCTGGGGGCAGGTCGATGACAATCAATCCGTACGTGCCATTCAGGAAGCCCTCGATAGCGGTATCAACCTCATTGATACGGCACCCGCCTATGGAGCAGGTCACGCAGAAGAGGTCGTCGGAGAAGCGATCAAGGGACGCCGGGACGAGGTGGTGATCGCCACCAAGGTCGGCATTATCCGCACGGAAGACGACTTCATCCGCAACCTGAAGCCGGAATCCATGCGGCAGGAGATCGAAGACTCCCTCCGGAGACTGCAGGTCGATGTCATTGATCTCTATCAGATCCACTGGCCGGATCCCAACACTCCCCTCGAAGACTCCATGGCGGAGCTCACAAAGATGAAGCAGGACGGCAAGATCAGGCACATAGGTGTGTCGAACTTTCAAGTCGACCTTCTCCAGAAAGCGCAGGCCCTCGAAGAGATCGTCAGCGTACAGCCGCAGTTCTCCCTGCTCCACCGCAAGGCCGAGAGCAGCCTCCTGCCGTACTGCGCCAAGAACAAAATCGGCGCCCTGGGCTACGGAAGCCTGGCCGGGGGCATCCTGACCGGCAAGTTCCGGGAAATCCCCGAGCTCGAAGAGGGTGACAACCGCGACAAGTTCTACCAGTTCTTCAAGGAACCGACCTGGAGTCGCGTGCAGAACGTCCTGGACGTGCTCCGCGCCCAGGCGGAGGAGCGGGGCGTAACCGTTGCCCAGGTTGCCATCAACTGGGCCTTCCAGCAGCGCGGCGTGACCACCGCCCTGGTCGGTGCCAAGAACCCCAACCAGGCGCGCTCCAACGCCGGCGCCGGTGAGTGGAACCTCTTCGAGGAAGAGCTCGCCCGGATCGACCGGGCCTACGACGAGAATCTACGGTAATACCCGTAACGTACTATGAAGCTTGTTGATGGAATTCCGATAAGTCCCGGAGTCCCAAGGATTTCGACAGCTCAGGAGCCGAAACTGGATGGTTCGGGTATCTTGTGGAACCAAGTCGTGGCCCCATAGCGGTTTGGGCGTGCCGCCATCAACACGCTTACGGGTAGTTTACCTTTATTGCACTGCCCCGGAGGTCAGGCCCCCTACCACAACCCGCTGAAAGACAACCACCAGCAGCACGACCGGCAGGATTGCCAGAATGGTTCCGGCGGCCACCCAGGACCACTGGAGCTGAAATGCCTGGCTGAAGCTCAGAACCGCAACCGGCACCGTCTGGACCTCCGGGATGCCCAGGCTGACAGTGAAAGCGTGCATGAACTCGCCCCAGGAGCCGAGGAAGCTCAGGACTCCGGCGGAGAAGAGACCCGGTGCCGCCAGGGGCAGCAGGATGCGCAGGTAGATCGTGAAGGGCCCGGCGCCGTCCATGCGCGCGGCGTCCTCGATTGCATCCGGCAATGAGGCGTAGTAGCTCGACATGAGGAGAAGCGCCAGGGGCACGCCGTAGACGATGTTCGGCAGGATCATTCCCCAGAGGGTACCGAGCATACCCATGGCGCGAATGAGCACGAAGGTGGGGCCGATGACGATGATCGGCGGAATGAGTCCCGCCGCCTGGATCGCAATGAGAGACTGTACCCGGTAGCGGAAGCGGAGCCGCGCGACGGCGTAGCCGCCCAGGCTGCTGAGGAAGAGCGTGCCGATCATGGCGCTTCCGGAAACGATGAGGCTGTTCAGGATGGCACGCTGGACCCGGAAGCCTTCACCGAGCACGACCGCGTAGTTCTCCAGGGTGGGGTTGCGCGGAATGTACTCAATGGGGAGGCGAAACTCCGTACCCGGCACCTTGAGTGAGGTGGTGAGAATCCACAAGAGCGGCCCCACGGAGAAGAGCCCGACGAGCAGGATGAGTACCCAGGAGCCGCCCAGGTGGGCGAGGGTGCGGCGACGGGTCATCTAGAACGTCCTCACGATCCGGCGCAGATAGATCATGCTCACTGCCAGCACCAGAATGAAGGTGATGATGGCATGGGAGGATCCCATGCCATACTGGTTGAAACCGAAGTAGGTGCGATACGCCAGGGTGCTCAGGGTCTCCGTGGCGTTTCCCGGACCACCGCGGGTCAGCCCGAAAACGACGTCGAAAACGCGCAGGGCGTCTCTGGTTCGGTAGAGAAGTGCCACAAAGATGGTCGGCCACATAACGGGCACGGTAATGGAGAAGAAGCGCCGGAGGCGTCCGGCCCCGTCCATAAGCGCCGACTCCTTCAGCTCGGAGGGTATGGTTGCGAGCCCCGCCATGAGGAAGAGCGAGGCAATGGCCGCGCCCTTCCAGGAGTAGACGAGGACCAGACTGATCCCGGCGAGCCACTCGTTCACCAGGAAGAGGGGCGGTGTCCCCACCAGGCCGATCTTCACCATGAGGTCGCCAATGACCCCGGCCTCTGCATTCAGAAGCCATCGCCACAGTGAGGCCTGGATGACGTTGGGAATGGCCCAGGGAATGATGATGAGAGCGCGGAAAATGCCCCTGAGCTTGGGATGCACCCAGTAGGAGGCAACCGCCAGCAACATGCCGGCGCTCAGGTCGACGAGCACCACAACGGCAGTGAACCCCAGGGTGAAGGCGAGAGCGGACAGAAAGGCGGAATCGGTAAGGACTGAGAGATAGTTACCCAGTCCTACGAAGGGCGCACCGATCCACTCCGTCGTGAACTCCAGCCGGAACAGGCTGTAGATGAAGCTCTGGAGGATTGGGTAGTAGTAGAAGACCGCCACTCCGAGGAGTGACGGCCCCATGATCAGTAAGGCAGTGCGGGTACTGCGCCCCATATGTCAGTTGAAGCTCTGCTGATCGAGCTCTACTGCAGGGCGTTGATCCGCTCGTTCGCTGCTTCCAGGGCGCGGCGCGGCGCCTTGCCACCCGTGAGAGCGGCGTGAATCTCCTCCTGCAGGATGGATGAGAGCTGGGAGTAGCGCACGCTCGGGGGCCGGCTCTTCGCGCTGTCGAGTACCGAGGTAATGCGGTCGGCATTCGGGTTCGCCTCCAGCACCTCGCTGTCTTCGTACAGGCCGTCGTAGTACTGAACGGGGCCCCACGCCAGCGCAAAGGCCTTCTGGACGTCGACGTCCGCAATGACCTCCATGACCTTCAGCGTCTCATCTCGCGTGTCGGTGTAGGGATTCACCGAGAAGGCGTAACCACCGGTAATCGCAACCTGCTCTCCCTCGGGCTCGGCGGGGCTGGTCGTGAATCCCCACTGCTCCACCACCTCGGATCGCTCGGGATCGTCCAGCCAGATGACCATGTCGCTGTTACCCCAGCTGAAGATCGCCTCGCCCGCCACGAAGGGGCGCCGCGCCTCCTCGCCGTTCCACGCGGTGGCGTTCACAGGGGTGTAGCCCCCCTCGATCAAGCCCACCATGAACTGCAGTGCCTGAAGCGCCTCCGGAGTGTCGAAGGCGTAGTTGCCCTCATTGTCGGTGTAGGAGCCGCCGAAGCCGTAGAGGAAGTCGGAGAAGACCATGACCAGCCACTCGCCCTTGCCTGCAGGCCAGGAGAAGCCGGTGAGTTCGGGGCGATCGGCCAGGATGACGTCCATGGCTTCCTGCATCTGTGAGTAAGTCGTGGGGATCTCCAGGTCGTACTCCTCCAGAAGGTCGGACCGGAAGTACATGCCGCTGATACTGCCCCAGAAGGGCACGCCCAGGACATCGCCCTCGTGGGTATAGATCTCCAGACCCGAATCGATGAAGTCGTCCCTCAACTGCGGCAACTCACCGCCAAGAGGCAACGCCCACCCGGCGCGACCGAACTCGAGAACCCAGGGCGTGTCCATGCCGTAGATATCCACCGTGCCATCCTGGGCGGTCATCCAGACAGAGATGGCGTCGCGCATCCCTGAGACGGTGTCAGGAAGAATGTTCAGCTCCACCTGGATCTCGGGATAGCGGCGGGCTACCTCGTCCTTGATAGCATCGATCGGTGCGGGACCGGGCCCGAAGGACGACGTGAGAAAGCGGTTGTAACCGATTGTGACGATGGTCTGATCTGCGGCGCTCTCGGTCTCCTGCGCCTCTGAATCTCCGGCCTCTTCCTGTCCGCCACCGGCGAAAAGAGTGCCCGTCGCGAGCGCGAGAAATGCGAGAATCGCAAACGAGTACGTGAGAACTTTTTTCATTTCATAACCCCTCGGGAAGATGATGCCGAAAGGGTACTGCGACGGGACGTGGGTGGCAAACCGAAAACGGAAGGGGGGAAGCGCCGCGGGGGCACTCACACGCCTGGGTACCGCGGTGGACCGCCCGGCGCCGCGGGGCTTCACGCCTGGCCGCCGGGGGAGCGCGCCCGCGGCCGGCGCCACGCCGCCGCGGGCTCCCGGGCGCGCAGCCCGGTTTAGCCTCCGGACGCGAAGCCCGGGAGCCCGCCCCTCAGCCCGTCTCAGCTGTCGGCGATGTACACCACCTCGTACCGACGCGGCTCATCCAGCGTGATGAGGTCGACCACCGGAATGCGGAAGAGAACTCCGTCGTCGTGGCTCCCCCCGCCGTCGCGGCGGGCCCCCTGGTCGCGCCGCGTCTCGTCGTTGCGGCTCCCCTGGTCGCCACGCGTCCCGCCGCGCTGATCGACCACGCGGCCCGGCACCCGGAGCAGGACGTTCACCATCGCCTCCTCCAGGGCGGCGCGGATGACCCGGGGATCCTCGTACTCCTCCAGCGCCCAGACCAGGTAGTCAATGTAGTCGTCCTCGGACATGGTGGTGCGGTCCGGTGGTAGCAGGATCTCCGCGAGAAGTGTGCCCTGCCAGGGCGACATGGCAATGACCGCATCAAGCAGCTCCGGGGTCACCTCCAGAACCATGCGCGTGCGCGCGCCCTCCCGCTCGACGGACAACGGCGAGGCCGGCGCACCGTCGTCCCCGCCTGAGCCGTCCGGCCCCGCCAAGTCCTCCGGCGGCGTGAGCGCCCGGCCGAGGTCGTCGAAAGCCACCGTCACGCTCAGGCGGTTCGGCTCCGGCACCGCCACGCGCTCCAACGCCACGTAGTCCAGCTCCGCCAAGCGCGCCTCCACCGCCGCCGGGTCGAAAATGCGATCGCTCTCCGCACCGACGCTCGCGGAGAGGTCCCTCACATAGGAAACAAGAAAGTCATTGAGGACGATGTCAACGGTCGACCGCCCGGCGCGCCCACCGCTGATCTCCACGGTCTGCTCGGCGGAACACCCCGCGAGGAGCAGCAGGGCTGCACCGGCAAGGGCCACGACCGCCCCGGGAATCCCTCGTCGCGTAAACGTCACTGTGTGGGTCATTCGCCGGTTCATCCTCATGCGTGCGTTCATGCGTGTGTTCGTTCGTGCGCTCGGGCGGCCGCGCGGCCGCGTCCCTCGCAGTGACTGTTGGTCCGACGTAATCACTGGTCCGACGTGATCACTCGTACGACTGCGCCAGGGCGCGGTACTCCGCGGCCTCTTCGAACCTACCACGTTTGGCGCATCCCTGCGCGTAGATGCGGCACTTCCGCGCCAGGGTCTCCGCCGCCGCCCGGGCGTGGGCGGGGACATTCCCGAAGGCATGTGCCTCGACGAGACCGCGGAGCGCCTGAATCCGGAAGTACTCGATTGCTCCGTACCGCTCCGAGAGCTGATCTCCGTGGCCGGCGCGCTTGATGGTAAGCTCCTCGTCCAGGTACGCCACCGGATGGCGATGCGTCAGCCGGAGCCAGAGCTCGTAGTCCTCCGCCACCTCCAGGTCCTCCCGGAACCCGCCGAGCTCCTCGAAGAGCCGCCGCTCCATGATCGTCGTCGACGGCCCAATGATGCACTTGTGCAGCGCATCCGCAAAGACGTCCCCCTCCCGGGCGTGCTCCTGCCCCGCCTGGGAGACGATCCGCCGCCCCCGCAGCCAGGTCTCCCGGGTGTGGCTCAGTACCGCTTGTCCATTGGGACGATGCATGGCCATCTGCCGCTCCAGCTTGTCACACCGCCAGAGATCATCGGCATCCAGGAATGCAATAAGGTCCCCCCGGGCCGCCGCAACCCCGGCGTTCCGCGCCCGCCCGGGCGTCCCGCCGTGCGTCAGCATCACGACGCGGAGCGTCCCGGGCGCCGCCGCGGCGGCCGCATCCAGGTACGCGGCGCTCCCGTCGGTGGAGCCGTCATCCACAATGATGATCTCCAGCCCCGCGGCCGCGTCGGCGCGGCCGGTGTCGGGTTGGGCGCGGCCGGTGTCGGGTTGGGCGCGGCCGGTGTCGGGCTGGGCGCGGTCGGCGTCGGGTTGGGCGCGGCGGGCGCCGGGTTGGGCGCGGCGGGCGCCGGGTTGTGCGCCGGCGCGGCGGGCGCCGGGAGCGGCCGCCGTCCACGTCTGGGACAGCACCGATGCGATCGCTTCCGGCAGGAAGGCGCGGCGGTTGTACGTGGGAATGACGACGGAGAGGGCGAGCGGGCGCACCGGCCGGGCGGAAGGCCGTGGGCGCGGTCCGTCGGCATCGCCCTGCTGTATCTTTTCTTCAGAGCGGGGCATGGCTATCTTTCCGGGGTATGTAAACCATGTTCGGGAGGTACACAATGATCGAAGAGGGAGTCAAGGCTCCGGATTTCACTCTGCAGAACGAGGACGGCGCGGAGGTTTCCCTGTCGCAGTTCGCCGGCAAGAAGGTGGTGCTCTACTTCTACCCCAAGGACAACACGCCGGGATGCACCAAAGAGGCGTGCAGCTTCCGGGACAACTACGACGCCATTCTGGAGAAGGGGGCGGTGGTGCTCGGCGTGAGCGCCGACAGTCAGAAGTCCCACGCGAGCTTCAAGAGCAAATTCGAGCTCCCATTCCACCTCCTGAGCGATCCCGATCACGAAGTGATCAAGTCTTACGGCGCATGGGGCGAAAAGAAGATGTACGGGAAGACCTACGAAGGCATTCTGCGCTCCACCGTCGTGATAGATGAGAACGGCACCATCGCCAGGGTCTTCCCCACGGTGAAGCCCGCCGACCACGGCACGGAGGTGCTGCCGTATCTGTAGGCCGGATGCATTGGTACGCACCCTGATAGTGCGGTAAATTCTGAGGTGTGATGGCTATAGCCGACCGAGACACGAGCCGACGGCGCTTCGGGCGCCGCTTCCTCCTCACGGCGCTCCTTGCAGGGGCCGGTCTGCTCGTGCTCGGCGGCTGTGAGCAGGTTACCGACTTCTTCTCGGACTACCGCAACGTGAACCTCATTGAGCAGGCGGGGTTCGGCAACGAGGCGTGGGAGCTCGTCGGCGCCACCGCCGGCGGCGAGGAGATCGAGAACCTCGACACCTACGTCAACCTGGAGCCGGTCTCCGGCGCGGCGGCCTCGACGGAGAGCCTGCCGGGCGGCGTGGAGGCCGACGACATCCGCCGCTTCGAGATCGTGAACCTCTTTCCCGACGGCGACTTTGATGAAGGGGATGTGAGTGCCTGGACATCCTCCGACGGCGGCAACGATGCCGTGGTTTCACTTGCCGGCGCGGGTGATACCCTCTCCATCAACGGCGATTCCCTGGTCTACGACGTGCAGAGTCAGGACGTGTGGATCAACCGGAACCTATCCGGTTCCGACGGTTTGACCGACGACTTCGTCGGACAGCACTACACGATTGCCTTCGACTTCAAGACCAGAGAGAACGCAATATTCGCCTACTTCACCTACGACGGAGCGTCCACGTGGAACCTCCAGAAGGACTGGTCGTCCACGACACAGGCAGGGGACCTGACTCTGTGGAGTTTCGACGGGCCGGAGGTGCAGCCGGATGCGGAGGTCTTTGCCGGCCCGGTTGCAGCCGGGGAGGAGCATCAGTTCACGATTGGAGCGCCCGAGGCGGTCCAGGACAGTGAACGCATACCAACCAGCGGTTCCCTGGACAACCTCCGCATTGCCCGTTCGGACATTGCACCGAAGCTGCGTCTTCAAGTGCCGGTGGCCGGCAATCCCTTCGGAGACAGCAGCCTCCCCTCCGGCAACTATCGGTTCAGCATCTTCGTGCGCATTGACCCCACCCACACCAATGATACATCCGACACCGCCGACAACGTGTCGAACCGCTTCCCCGGCGACCGCGCGACGCTCTCCATTTCCGTTCGGGAAACCGAGCAGAACCGCGCCGTCCACGACCTCTACGAAGAGGTAACCGTGCATGACCCTGATGAGGATGTCGACTGGACCGAGTGGACCGAGGTTTCGATCGAGGGTTTCCTTCAGACCGAGGATGCCGATTACACCCGGCAGGACGTCGTCGTCGAAGTCTCCATCAGCCCGACCGATCTGGTGGCTCCCGCCGGGATCAGACCGGGAAGTCTGCTCATCGCGGCGCCGCAACTCCTCTTCACGTCACGGTGAATGCACCGCCCCGTGCGGCCTCACAAGCCCGCGGATGTGCAGCGATGGAGGGTCAGCGTACACTTCTGCGCGGCACTCCGCGGCGGCACCGCTCACCCACCCAGGGCTGCAATCTGAGTTCAAGGCTGCGATCTGAGCTCTACTTGACCACCATGACTTTCCGGTACTCGTCGAAGTCCGGTCCGACCACCCGTATGAAGTACACTCCGCGAGCAACCGGGCGACCACGCTGGTTGGTGCCGTCCCAGGCGTAGGTGTAACTTCCCGCCGCCTGACGACCGGAGTGGAAGACTCGCACCACATCTCCGTTCAGGGTGAACACGACAACCCGAACAACACCGCTTTCCGGCAACTCGTAGGTGAGGTACGCCTTGTCTCCCACCGTGGGATTGATGACGTTATTGAGAATCGTGACACCGGAGCGCTGTTCCCGGATGCCCCGCAGCGGGATCAGGAAGGGAACCAGCGTTCGGGGATCCTCCGGATCACTCAGCCTGGCGGCGTACGTATCTCCGAGACGGAGGAGGAACTCGATCTCTGTTCCTTCCCGGATCTCTTCATCCTCGGGGATCTGGAAGTTCCGCAGGCTGCGGTCGGCACTGGTCTCGAAGGGAAGAACGATGCGTGCATCCGGGTTCACGTTCTCGTTATACCCGGGCACCACGGTAGGCAGCCAGAAGGGCTGTGCGCTCTCGTCGTAGTCGGTGTTGGGATTGTCCTCGACCACGGTGTCCGGAGAGGGTTCCACATCGAAGTAGAGACGGAGCGAGTCACCGTAGTGCTCGTCGGCGTTGATGCGCGCCTGAACCCGGATCTGCCCGGGCACCAGCCCGGTGCCCGCACCGGTGAAGTCGCGGATGGTCGTGAAGTCTTCGCCGAAGCCGCCGTAGCTGCGGATCCTGTCGATCGCGGTGACCGGCTCGGCAATGCCGAGCCCAATGTCGGAGACGGGGAAGAGGATGTCCGCGAGCATGGAGTTCTGAACACCGTCGTACACCTCGTCCGCGTTCGCCCTGATCCTCGCGTCAATGACGAAGTTCGCGTCCACGTCTTCGGACAGGTAGAAGAATGCGTCGAAGACGCTCGTGGCGAGGGGCGCCGGCAACTCGTTTTCCGTGATCGGCTCGATACGATCGATTTCAACGTCGAGCGGATTGCCGTCGGTGTCGACGATGTCGAAAAGCGCGTTCGGATCCTCCTCGTCAATCGCAACGTCCCGCAACTGCGAGGCGAAGACCGGCTCCGTGAAGCGCACGTACATCTTGTTCGTGCCCACACGGATGAGAGAGAGGGCTATTCGGGGAGGCACCCGCTCGACGGCAGCCACGTTCTGCCGCGTGGAGGGAAGGAGGTTGCCTGCCAGATCGGTCAGGTACGCCGACGAGGTGTCCTCCGATTCGACCCCGGAGTCGTAGGCTACGTGGACGTCCGTGAGGTTGGTCCAGAAGTGATCCGGATGGTCCGGATCAACCGTAAGGGTGAGGTATGGGTCATCCTGTCGATTGACGTTCTCCGGGACCGAGGTGTCGCTGAACAGGAAGTTGAAGGTGTTCGTCACGAGGTCCGTTGAAGGACCGTTCACCGGGTCGAGGGCAATGTCGTTGACGAAGAAGCCCTTGTGCTCCGCGACATCCGGATCTTCCGATCCATCAGGATAGTCGAAGGTCGCGTCCCGGATACCGTGCCGGGTCACGTCGTCGACGTGGCTACCCGCAGCTTCGGGGTCCCAGGGCCCGTCCTCGGAAACGAAGTTGTCCTGGAAGTAGAATTCGACGCGGTTGATCCGGTTCTCCGCATTGACGGTGGTAACGATCTCCCGGGAGTCGTCCAGTTCGCTGAGCGTCGAGAAGCCCGGCGCTTCACGGTCCCAGCCGCTCGTCGTTGTGTCCGGCCACGTGGTGTCTACGGCATCAATCGTCGGCTGCCCCTTGTCGGCGGCTCCCCCGTCGCCGTCCTGGTCATCGTAGGCGCTGTCGGACGGCTCAATCGGATTCCCTGCTGCATCGGTTATGTTCGCATTCGCGAAGACTGTCACGGTTTCACCCACCGGGTCGGAGACGTTGAAGGGATAGTTGTCGTCGGTGCCGATATTGTCGGCCGTAGGAGACTGATCGCCAGGCCTTGGACCGTATGAGTGACCCCACATGTAACCCGGCCACAGGCGCTGCCCGCCGACAAGCTCGCTGTAGCCGACGACGTAGATGGTGAGGCCGTGCTCTTCGTAGGGATTCTCCTCGGGTGCTCGATAGAGCGAGTTGGTAGCCGTGGTGTTGTCACGGCTGCCGCTCAGGAAGCTGCCGGCGTAGTTGAAGTAGCCGACAACGTCGACGACTCCGGGGTTCTCCGTGGCACCGGTAGGCGGCGCACTGGCAACGGACTCGACCATGTGGCCGCCGTGCTCACCGGCGCCGGTGAAGGTGGTCTGAGCACGGACATTTTCTGTTGTATTCAAGTTGGCAACGGTGAGCCCGCCAATGTCTACCGGCTCGGAGTAGCGCAGCCTGAAGTAGTTGTGCCCATCGTACGCCTCCTTCGAGGCGTCATCCAGGCCGCGCTCGTGGAGGGCGCGCCCCGCCTCGACGAACCAGAGCGTCGGTCTGGTCTCGTCGGTGGTGCCGTCGTAGATCGGGAAGGTATTGCGGCCGTAGTTGCGCACCAGGTTGAAGCTCTCGGCATCGACGAGCTCGCCCTTGAGGATCGTCAGATCCGGTATGGCACCGGCGGGATCTCCGTCGCGGTCGGTACTGTCCACGTCGCCGGGACCTGCTCCGTCCGCGTCCGTCCGCCACGTCGTGTCGGCGCGGACGTAGAAGGTGGTCAGGTCGCCCTCGCCGTCCGTCGAGGTGAAGTTGAACGGTGCGGCGTCGGGTGAGCCGTCGTTGTCCACGAAGGTGTCGATGATCTGAACCGTGTCGCCGTCGACCTGGAAGTCGGTGTTTCCAATCAGTGCCGCCGAGATCTCGTCGGCACTGTTCTCAATTGGCTCCGAGAAGGTGAGCCGGATCACATCGTCGAAGACCGTTTCGGCACTCACGATCTCCGGCCGGGTGAAGTCCCAGTTGGTGTTGTTGCCGGTGTCGGTGACGTTGTTGTTTGCTTCCGCGTCGACAGACTCCGCGGCGGTCACCTCTTCGGAGGCGTTGCTGTGTTCGACGGCCATGTTGAAGGCAACGGCGTAGGGTGTGCCGAAGCGGCCGCCGCCGTCGATCGGGGATGTGCGGCCGGTTGCCGGGAGATTGAGGTTCCAGGCGCTGCTTCCGGTCATGTCCGCGCCGTTGACGTAGAAGTCGCCGACGCTACCGTCACCGACGGTGATAGTTGCGCCGCCGAGGGGTGCGAAGGCGCCGCCGTAGTTGCCGGCTCCGGGGTCGTGCAGAAGCGGGCCGTCGGGGTAGGCGAAGAAGGTGTTCCCCGAAGAACTGCCGTCCCGGTCCAGGTCGTTCGGATCGTAATTCGGCCCGAATACCACGAAGTCGCCGTCGCTGGGGTTGCCGCCGACGTTCCGGTCGGTCGCCACGGTTGCACCGTTCGTCCCCAGGTCCAGGGTGCCCGAGTAGAGCACGAAGAGCTGGGCGCCGACAGTCACGCCGGCCGGTCCAGGAACCAGAGTGACGCCGGCTCCGCCGTCGTCGATGTATACGTCGTCGAAGGCGAACCCGTTGGGCGCCACGAAGTTGGTGGTGACCGCGGGCAGAATCCTGGTACCTTCCGCGGCGCCGCCGCCGGCATCGTAGCTCTGGGAGTCGCCGTTCCAGTAGTCCGCGGTGCCGGCGCTGTTGAGATCGATGCGCGTATCCGCCGTGACGCTTACATTGCCGCCGGCCCCCGGCGCGCCGTCGCCGATCCCGTTGAGGGTAACGACGTCGGCGTTCA
>CAZZIE010000033.1:27149-35624 GCA_964654185.1 uncultured Spirochaetaceae bacterium
TCACCGTAAGCGCACCGATTGCCGTGGTACCCCCGATCACCTGACTGACCGTGGCGGTTCCGGTCCCTGCCTCAATGGCGAGGTCATGAGCTCCACCGTCGTCGTCGATTGTGGTATCGATCAGGACGTTTCCGACTACGCCCCCGCCGGTGGAGATGCTCACCGGGCCGGTGAGCGTCACCGCCCGGTGGAGCGTGATGTCTTCCTCGTTGGTGACAATGTCCGCCCCGAGACTCAAGACGCCCGTCAGCGCCGCGCCTATCGTGACGGTTCCGCCCGTTCCGGTGGTCGTAATGTCTCCGGCGCTGGTGATCGTCGTGCCGGCGCCGGAATCGATGGTTACCGCACCCGTCGCGGTATCGACCGTGGCGGAGACATCCACGCTCCCGCCGGTTGAATCGATGTCTATCGCGCCGCCGGCACTGGTGAGAGCTCCCGCAACTGTAATGTTGCCGGTGTGGTTCAAGACAATGTCCCCGGCGCCGCCGCTGGTGTCGATGCTCCCGCCGATGTTGTCGAAGGTCGCGCCGGCACTCGAGAAGCCGCCGTCCGCCGCGAAGATCGCGTTGACATCCACCAGGTTCGTGGTGGTGATGTCGGCCGCCCCCGACAGGGTAACATCTCCATCAAAGCGGGTAGTGCCCTGGCCGGCGGTCTGGGTGAAGGCGGCGGCGTCGATGGTGGCGTTAAACGTCACGTTGTTGGCGTCGGTTACCGTTACGGTACCGAAGGGGTTCGCGCCACTTCCCACGCTTCCGTCGAAGTCGAGATCGCCCGTCCCGGCATCGAAATCCAGGTCCCGCGCCGCGCCGTCGTCGCTGAGGTTGCCGCCGAGGGCAATTCCCGCTCCGGCAGCACCGTTCGTGGTTGCGAGCGCAAGGTTACCGGTGATCGTCAAAGGATCAGCAAAGCTGACGAGATCACCGGTCGTCCGGATCTCCCCGGCAAGCTGCCCTGTGGCCGCGCCGGAGGACGAGGTCTGCGTGAAGTCGCCATCGAGGTCCAGATCTATGGTGCCCGTGTCGTCGGCGTCTGTGGTGTCTGCAATGATGAGGTTTCCGCTCAGGTCAATGGAGACCCCCGCACCCTGGGCGGCGGTGACGGTGTCCACGCCGCCGTTGATGGTCACGTTATTGAGGGGATTCACAGAGCCGAGTGAGAGCCCGCCGGCGGCGTTGAGCGTGAGAAGCGCGTCGAACTGCGTAGTGCCGGATCCCTCCTGCTGGTCCACGGTCTCTGCGGTCATCTGCGCGGATACGGTCACATTCCCGGCGTTTACTATGGTCACGTCCCCCAGGGGGGTCACGCCGCCGACCTCACCGGTCATGGTGAGAGACCCCAGGTTCGCCGCACCCGCGTCAAAGGCCTCAATGCGCAGATGGTCGTTGCCGGCCGCGGCAGCATCCAGAACATCGTCGAAGTCGATGTCTCCCGCCGCGCCGGCGGGGGTACTCCCGGTGTTGAGGGTTATGGTGTTCGCCACACTCACGCCCGCTTGCGGGTCCAAGAGGACCGGACTGCGGAACCGAATGGAGTTTCCGTTGGTATCGATGTCCTGGGTGAGGCGGATCCGATTCGCCGTGACACCGAGATCTATGAGCCCCCCTTCGCTGTTCAACACTCCCAGGGAGAACTCTCCCCCTATCCCCTGGAGCCAGGCGCCGTCGGGCGCGCCGGTTCCCGCGGGCGCATCTCCTGGACCGTGAATGCTCACCAGGTTCGGGCCACCGCCGCCACCGGCAAACTGGATGGGATGGTACGGCGGATCATCCCCGATCTGGGAAGTGGAGCTGAGGACAACATCCCCTGTGGTCTGGATTTCCGCCGTACCGTTCGAGGGATGCGACGCCGAGAGATCGTTCGTCCCGGCGAACATCCAGACAGCGCCGGCGCCGTTGGTATCGAAGGCTGGACTGACATCGCCGCCGTCGTCCAGAGTTATGCCACCACCGGCGGCGTCGCTGTAGAACTCGAATTGTGCTGCGGAGGCGGTCGCCGGCATACTGACGGTCTGCACGGTGATCTCCGCGCTCTGGACGCTCGGCTCGCCGAAGCGGATCGTCCCGGTGCCGTCCAAGGTGGCGATCTCATCCGAGCCCGCCGCATCCGAGAGCTCGAAGTCCCCGGCGGTGCCGTCAGTGCCGAGATTCATGGCCACGGCGCCGTCGTTCGTCCCGTCATGCGTGAAAAGCTCCAGCGTGTTGCCGCCGAAGGCGAAGGTGCTTCCGTCGGCAATGTCGAGGTCCCCCGCGCGGATGGTCAGGTTCTGATTCGCAGTGGTTCCATCGTTGAAAGAGAGAAGCCCGCCGGAAGAGAGCAGAAGCTCAACGGGACTTGTATCAAAGGTAACCGGATCGTTGAAGGTGAGGTCGCCTTCATCAATCGTGATTTCGGTGTCGGCGGTGCCCGTGCCGTTTACCGTGGCGGCCCCAGCGCCGGCGGCGTTCACGGTGAGACCGTCGAAGGTGTTCGATCCGTTGATCGTCACCGTTGAGCCGGTGGAATCCAGGGTGAGGGTATTCAAGCCGTCGGAGCCGGCCTGCGTCACCGCCTCCGAGACGATCGTACCGGCCGTCTGCAGGGTCAGCCCGCCCGCTATCTGCATTCGACCTAGCTCGGTGTTGTCGAGGGTAATGCCGTCCGCATCCGTAGCGGTACCGATGGCGATCCCGTCGCCGTTGCCTTCAATGATCGTCATGGCGCCGGCGGTCGTGACGTCCGGATCAGCGGGTCCATCCGTCACGGTGAGCTCGCCGTCGGTCGCCCCGACGAGAGTCAGTGTCACTGGGTCCACCGCCGCCTGATCAAAGCGGATGAGGTCCAGGTCGTCGGTCTCGGTGAGCTGCACCGTACCGGAGGAGCTGTTGCTGAGGTCGAGCTCGGCGATGGTGGTTTCGATGGCCGGCGCGGCGCCGATGCCCGTGTCGGCCGCGATCGTCAAACGTCCATCGGCGGCCTGCACGTTGTCGCCTTCGCTGTTACCGCCGTTTTCGATTGCGCCGCCCGCAGAGGTTACCGCCACGGCATCGACGGTGCTATTCGTCGTTACGATTCGTCCCAACGTGACCGTCCCATCACCATTGAGATCGATGATGCCGCTGCCGGCATCAAACACCGTGGCGTCGTCGGTCCCGTTGTCCGCCATGGTGATCACACCGTCGCCGCCGGCACCGGCGTTCACTTCGATCTCACCGCCGGTAGTAGTCACATCCGCGGCAACCGTGAAGGTCACGTCGTTCCTCGCCGAACTCAGCGTCACCTTCCCCGTTGCCGCGTCGACCGTGTTCTCCATTACCAGGTCGTCGGCGTTGCTCGATCCCGCATCCCCGGCGACAAGGGTCACCGCTCCACTGCCGCTCGTCGAGACCGCCCCACTCACCGTCAGGTTCCCATCGTTGGTCCGAATATCAATGCTCGAGTCCGCCGCGTTGCTCGCGCCGGTCACCTCCAGCGCGTTGCCCGGTCCGCCGACCTGGAAGACCACAATGTCTCCACTCGTTCCGTTGGTCAGGTTCACCTGCGCAAGGTCGGTGTCGATATCGTCCCCTGAGCCGATCCCCGTCGCCGCCGTGATCGTGGCGAGGTTGCCGGTGAGATTCGCGTTCTCACTGCCCAGTGCTTCCGTGACCGCCCCGGCATTGTCGCTCAGGGTACCTCCGGTGCCGTCCCAGTCCGCCTCGATCGTGATGTCGCCCAGCGTCCCGTCGCTGTTGCTGTTGGCATTCACCACCGAGAGTTGCACGTCCCCGGGCGCCTGCATCTCAATATTACCGTCGGCGCTCTCTATCACCGCGCCGTCGGCCATACTCACCGCCCCGCCGGCCGTTCCGTTTTGCGGTGTTCCGTCGTTGTAGTCGTAGCCGCCGTAGAGCGTTACCGCGCCCGTGCCGGCGGCGCTCACCGTCGCGGCACCGTCGACCGAGACCGTGTCCCCGGCAAAAAGGTCGACCGTACCGTTGCCGCCGGTTGCCTGTACATCGTTGTTTACAGCCAGATCGTCACCCGCGGCGTTACCTTCGGCCGCGAGGATAATCCCACCGCCGTCGTTGTTCGCCACCGCCTGGCTGACCGTGAGGCCGCCGGCTACCGCGCGGAGTACCAGATTGGAGTCCGCGTCGTTTCCTCCGGCGTCGACGATCCTCAGGCCGTTGATGCCGTTGACGCTACCGACCGTGAGTGTCAGGTCGTTCTCAATGTTCACGTCACCGGTCTCTGTCACCCCCGACATGGTGCCGACGCTGAGCTCCAGATCTCGATTCGCCGTAGCTCCGAGACCGGACTGGGCATCCAAGGATACCGTTTGAGCGGTCACATCCGTCACTGCGTCGTCGGCGTGATCGCGGATTTCGCCGGCCGCCGTCAAGAACACATCTCCGGCAGTGGTACCTGCCGCAATGGCATTGATGACGATGTCTCCGCCGCTGCCGGCATCCAGGGTAACGGTGTTCGTGTTGTCGTCGATATTGCTGACATCGATGCTGGTTGCCGTGATGGTCCCCGCGGCCGACAGATCAAAGGCGCCGTCGTTCGTGGTGGCACTCACGACGGTCACGCCGCTCGTTTCGGCGAGTTGCACATCGCCGGCCGCCGACGTCGTTACATCGAGCTCGGCCGTTTCGGTCTGCAACGCGCCGGCGCCGCCCACGCCGATTGCCCCGCCCGCAGTGAGGGTCACGCGTCCCGTCGCGTCTTCGGTCTGCAGATTTTCTCCGCCCCCGCCCGCGCTGTTCCCGGCGTTGACGATCCCACCGCCGGTGGCGTCTACCTCTATGGCAGTTGCCGTGGCATTTGTTGTTACGAGGCGCCCAAGCGTGACGGTACCATCACCATTCAAGTCGATGATGCCGCTGCCGGCATCAAACACCGTGGCGTTGTTTGTGCCGTTGTCCGCCATGGTGATCACACCGTCGCCGCCGGCACCGGCGTTCACTTCGATCTCACCGCCGGTAGTAGTCACATCCGCGGCAACCGTGAAGGTCACGTCGTTCCTCGCCGAACTCAGCGTCACCTTCCCCGTTGCCGCGTCGACCGTGTTCTCCATTACCAGGTCGTCGGCGTTGCTCGATCCCGCATCCCCGGCGACAAGGGTCACCGCTCCACTGCCGCTCGTCGAGACCGCCCCACTCACCGTCAGATCGCCGTCATTGGTCTGAATATCTATGCTTGAGTCTGCCGCGTTGCTCGCCCCGGTCACCTCCAGCGCATTCCCCGGCCCGCCGACCTGGAAGACCACAATGTCTCCACTCGTTCCGTTGGTCACGTTCAACTGCGCCACGTCGGTCTCAATCGCATCCCCACTGCCCACACCGGCGACCGCGCTCAGGGTCACCACCGCGCTTGCGTCTGTTGCCGTGATATCCGCACCGCCGGTGTCCCCGGCATCCGTGATTGCGCCCGCCGCGCTGGTCACCGCCACCGCACTCGCCGTGTTGTTCGTGGTGATCAGCCGCCCAAGCGCCACATCCTCGTTCGCATCCAGGTCGATCGTCCCGGTGCCCGCATCTATCACCGTCCCGTCGACCATCGTCAGCGCGCCCTGGTCCGTCCCACCACTGTCAGCCGCGCCATCAACGTCCGCGGTCACCGTCACGTTCCCGCCGGTCGAGGCGGTCACATCACCGTCGGCCCCAAAGCTCACATCGTTGTCCGCAAGCAGATTGATCGCCTCATTCGTCGTCCCGATCGCGTCGTTGACCACGATGTTCGAGTCAATCCCGTTCGCATCCAGCTCAATCGTCCCGGCGCCCGAGGTCATACCGTTCTGTCCGGCCGCCACTGTCACGCTGCCGTTCGCGCGAACCGTTACACCGGCGGCCGTAACGGCGCTGTATATTGTCGCAGGAGCATTCTCATATAGCGTGATATCCGCGCTCGCCGGAGTTGTCCCATCGGTCTCAAACACTTCCAAGGTGAGGTTACCGAAGGTGCCGGCGTAGGTAGCGTCCCCGTTGTCGTCTATCGTGATGGCTGCGCCGGTGTCGTTCAGGGTTCGGAAGGTGGTGTCGCCGGTAACCGAAAGACCACCTGCCCCGCTATCGGTGATCGCTCCGCCAGCAACGACGGTGAGCGTCCCGGAAATGGTGGAAGCGCCAAGGTCGATGGCGTTGGTATCTCGAAGCGACACATTCTGAGCGCTCGTGAAGGTGACGGGATCGCCGCTGTCGTTGTCGTCGAAATCGTTCGTGCTGTGTTCCAGTATTACATCGACAGTGTTGGATACATCAAATGTCGTGCTGCCGGTTACCGTAATGGCACCGGCCCCGGTCGCCGTCTGCGTCAGCTCACCGCCGTTGTTCACGGTGAGATTGCCGCCGGCGGCAAGGTTGTCTGCATCGTCTGCCAGGCTCAAGGTTCCTGAATTGACCGTGATATTGCCCGCCGCATCGATATCCCCGGGGCCACCCTCGATGGTGAATGTATCACCTGTTTCGGCGTTGATTTCGAGGTTGTAATAGTCCGTCCCGCCGATCTCCTGGACGGTGAAGTTTGTCGCGCCCCCGGCGCCGTCGCCGACATAACGAAAGAAGCCGGAGTTCGTGTCCGGGGTGCCGATGATGATGTTCTCGTCTCCTTGGGGTTCGACGACACCGTCGTTGGAGAGTGAGGCACCGGTGAGATCCATGTTGTTGCCCTGCAACTGCAGGGTGTTATTCGCCGCCACCGTCAGGGTGTTGTCGACGTCCAGCGTGCCGGACAGCGCAACCGCATCACCGCCTCCGGTAGCACCGGTTACCGAAAGATCGTGGAAAGCAACGCCGCCCGTTGTGAGCGTTACACTGCCACCATCCACCGTGCTGTCGAGCACTATCTCGCCGCTCCCCGCGGTAAGGTTGGTGAACGTCGCGGCGCCGCTGATCTGCGTTTGCCCTGGCGTGACGGCGGTGTAGGTGTCGAGGCTGAAACTGCCGTTGACGTCGACGGTACCTCCTGAAGAGGCATCCCAACTTCCGGCGCCCGTCACGTTGCCGTTGATCGTGGTCGCAAAACCGCCACCGCTCGCGAAGGTTCCGCCGCTTGCAACCGCTAATGCAGTGGCCGTGATGTCGGTGCCGGTTGTTACCCCGGCCGTGCCGGTGATATCCACGTCGGCGAGACCGATCGAGCTCGAAAGCGTCGTTGCCCCGCCGGTCATTTGGTAGGTCGAGCCGGCGACGTTGTTGTTAACGGCGCCACCGGTGATGTTGATGTTTCCGCCGGCCGAAATGGTGTTGCTGTTGGAGGTATGGTTGACGGCTCCACTGGTCATGGAGAAGTCGCTTGTAGTGACCGACGCCGCGTTTTCCAGTTGCAAGGTCGCGCCGCCGATCGTGACGTTACCGGTAACCGACAGCGCACCGGTCTGCACATCTATCGTCCCGCCGTCACCCTGCACGTTGTTGCCTACTGAGACGGTGTTGCCTCCGTGAGCGAGAGTGCCGCTCGTTACGGTGAGATCATTCGCGACATCGATTGCCGAGCCCACGGTATATGTGTTTGCGCCGTTGATCTGGAGATTGTAGAAGTCGGTACCGCCGAAGTCGTCTATACCGTCCGCTGCGCCGGTATAGACGACGAGACCGCTGTCGGTGTCCATCCCGGTAATGGAGATGGTGTCGGTTCCACTCTTGGTAAAGGTGAGCGTCCCGTCGTTCGACAAGCTCGTGCTGATGGTGAAGTCCTGCTGACTCGTGTCGAGTGCTGCGACGGCATCAATCGTCAGCGTGTCGATGGTCGTGGCGCTCGTGAGCGCGGGGAAGTTGCCGCTTCCATTCGTCACATCCGGTATCTGCGCCGCGTCGGTACCGGTGGGTGTCGTGCCGGTTGACCAGTTGCTGCCGGTGTCCCAGTTCGTGCTGGTACTACCGAGCCATACAAAGTTTGTATTTCCGAAGAACCAGCCTTCATTGCCGTCCCCTGGGGCGAAGGTCCCAACGACATCGTTGCCGCTGGTGTTCGCGGAGTTGGTTGCGGCAAGATCGGTCACGCTTGTGTCGGTAATCTGCCCGTCCGTCAAATCCACGTAGTCCACGAGATGCTCGGAGCCGTTGAAGGTGATCGCCCAGGTTCCGCCGCCGGCACCGTCCGTATCCGTGAGGGTAAGCAGATTGCCGCTTGCGCCGGTAAGCTCGAGGCGCCCAACCGTATCGATGGTCTGTGTTGTCCCGGTGGTGAACTGAATCGTTTTACCGGCGGCGGTACTGGTGAGGTTCGAAAAGGTGGTGTCACCGGTGATGGTGGCTGTGGCTGTCGTGTCTAACTCCACCACCGACCCCCCTGCGGTGTCGGTGAACGTTCCACCGTTGTTCCAGTTCCGGGCAACTGTGATCGTGTTGCCGTCGACATCCAGAGTACCTGCGTTAATGAACACGTCCCGGTTCACGTCCGCTGCATCCGCCAAGGTCACGCTCCCGGTGACCTCCACGTCATAGAACGCCCCGCCCCCGCTTGTGAGACTCGTTGTGCCGTCGAAGGTGGCGGTCCCTCCGGTGATCGCCA
>CAZZIE010000034.1:0-35067 GCA_964654185.1 uncultured Spirochaetaceae bacterium
TAAGCTCCGTTCACAACGGGACTTGCCGGTTCAGCGTCAACAAGCTTGTGAGTAGGTTCCTTAGTAGCCACTGCCGGTGCCGCCGGTCACGATCGCAATGCCGGAGCTCGTCCCGATCCGCGTGGCTCCCGCCTGAATCATGGCGAGTGCATCGGCGCGGGTGCGGACGCCCCCGGATGCCTTGACGCCCATCTTCGGGCCGACGGTGCGCCGCATGAGAGCAATGTCGCGCACCGTGGCGCCGCCCCCGCCGAAGCCGGTGGAGGTCTTCACGAAGTCCGCACCGACGTCCTTCGCAAGCTCGCACGCCGCAATCTTCTGCTCGTCGGTGAGCATGCTCGTTTCCAGGATCACCTTGGTCAGGACGTTGGGCCTGGTCGCCCGGACCACCGCCGCAATGTCCTTGCGGACCGCGTCCATGTGGTTGGCCCGGAGCTCCCCGATGTTGAGAACCATGTCGATCTCATCCGCGCCGAGCTCGGCGGCGTGGCGCGCCTCGAAGCCCTTGGCGCGACTCGCCATGGCACCCAGGGGAAAGCCCACGACCGCGGCGACCTTCACGTTGGTACCCTGGAGGCGTTGGGCGCAGAACTCCGTCCAGTGGCTGTTCACGCAGACGGCGTAGAAGCCCCACTGTACCGCCTCGTCGCAGAGCTTCTCGATCGCCTCCCGCGGCGTGTCCGGCTTGAGCTGCGTGTGATCGATGTACCGGGCGAGCTCGGCAGCGGTCAGCGCCTCCAGCTCGGGGGAGACCCCGGAAGCCGGCGACTGTGCGGGGCCGCTCCGGCCGCCGCCGGCCACGGCCGCGCCGGGGTTGCCGCCCTGGCCGCCTGAGCCGGAGCCCGCAGTCGAGCCGCCCGCGGAACCGCCGGCGCCCTCTCCGGCCGCGCCGGCGTTGAGCTTCTCCAGGACCGCTTTGGTCAGCTTATCGACAAGATCATCCTGTGGTGTCATTTCTCGTTCTCCGTTCTGCAGCCATCATCTTGTTGATGCGTGGCCAGTGGCGCCCTCCCTCGAAGGGCGTTTCGAGCCAGGTGCGAACCATGGCGGCGGCCTCGTCGGGTGTGTGTGCCTTTGCCCCTAAGGTCAGCACATTGGCGTTGTTGTGCAAGCGGCTGTTCTGAATCGACGCCATGTCGTAGCACAGTGCCGCCCGCACGCCGCGTACCTTGTTGCAGACCATGCTGGAGCCGATGCCCATGGCATCGATCATGATGCCTCGATCGCAATTCTCCCGTGCCACCTGGTAGGCCACCTCATAGGCGAAGTCGGGATAGTCCACTTTGTCTTCGCCGTTCGAAGTTCCTGCATCAAGGACGATGAAGCCTGCCCGGTCCAGCACGCCCTTCAGGAACTCCTTGAGGGCAAAGCCGCCATGATCGGCGCCGATCGCGACGCGCCGGACCGTGCCGCCGCCGCTGTTCACGGCGTCCCGGCGCTCCTTGTAGCTGTCGTGGGCCGTAACGTTCGCCCGGACACCGCCGGGGAACCGCCCCAGATTTTCGCCGCTCATGTGCTATCTCCTGTGCTGCGCTGCGGGCTCCCGCCTGCCCGGGCGTCGGATCGTCGCGCCTGCGCCGAGCCGCCCGACGGCGATTCCGCCGGTCCCTCCACGGCGTCCACAATACCGACGATCATGGTGCGGACCGGCGCCAGCTTGTCACCCACAATGATGCGGGCGCTGTTCCCCTCGTCCAGGATCAGGACGGTGTCGCCGGGACCCGCCTGGGCGCGGTCCATGGCAACGAGGAGGCCTTTGGCGAGGGAGCCGTCGGGATTGACCGGCTTCACCACCAGAAGCTTCTCGTTGCGATAGATGTCGATGTGCTGCGTCGCCGTGACGGTGCCGATCACCTTTGCCAGTTGCATGGTCAGCTCCCGCCCTCAACGTCGAAGCGGTCGACAATGGCGGTGATGGTTGCATCGCTGGGGTTGAACCAGCGCTGCATGGCCATGGCGGCTTCCCTGCCGCCCTCGAAGAGGACCGTGTCGCCGGGCCCGCTCTGGAGGGGATCGCAGGCAACGACGAGATCACCGGCGTCGGCACCGGTCTCATCCAGGGGCTGGACGAGCATGAGCTTCACCCCCTCCCAGGACTCGACCTTCTGCGTGCAGACAATGTCTCCAACCACCCGTCCGTACTTCATACGATTCGAAAGCTCCCGATCAATGCGCAGCGCCGCTCCCGCGTGAAGGTCCGCGGCCGGGTGAAGCCCTCCCCGGTGGGGCTTGCAATGGTGTAGCTCGCAAAGCCCGGACCGCCGGCGCCGAGGCCGTTGAAGTTGGAACCGTTCTTCACGAAGAGGGAGCAGTTCATGAGCTTCGCCATCTTCGAGAGGTTGTCGATGTTCTTCGAGTGAATCGATGCGGTGTGGCGGAAGCCGTGCTCCACGCGGTAGGCAAAGTCGATTGCCTGTGCCGCGTTGTCGAATCGGACGATCGGCAGGATCGGCATGAGCTGCTCCGTCCACACCAGCGGATGGGAAGCATCCACCTCGCAGATGAGAAGGCGCGTCTCCGCGGGCACCTGCAGGCCCGCCAGACTCGCGAGGACCGCAGCGTCTTTGCCGACAAACTGCTTGTTCGCCGAGCCTTCCTTGCCCTCGCTGCCGGGATTCGCAATGACCGCTGCAGTGATGACCTGGGTCTGCTCCGGCGAGAGCTCCACGGCGCCATGCTTTCTCATCTCCTGCTTGAGCTCGTCGGCGACGCTCTTGACGACGAGCACTTCCTTTTCGTCGGTGCAGACAATGTTGTTGTCGAAGCTCGCCCCCATGACGATGTCCCGGGCCGCTTTGGGGATGTCCGCGGTCTCGTCGACCACCACCGGGGGATTCCCCGGACCGGCGGCAATGACCTTCTTCTGGGTGGTCATGGCGGCGCGAACGACGCCGGGCCCGCCGGTCACACAGAGCAGAGCGATGTCCGGGTGCTCCATCATCTGCGTGGCCGACTCAATTGTCGGATCCGCAATCGTGCAGATGACGTCGGGCGGCCCGCCGACCTCCCGGATTGCGCGACGGAGGACGCCGATTGCCTTCCGGGTGCACTTCGCGGCGCTCGGATGGGGGTTGAAGACGACGGCGTTCCCGGCGGCGATCATGCCGATACCATTGGAGATCACCGTCTCCGTCGGGTTGGTGCTCGGCGTAATGGCGCCGATGACGCCGTAGGGCGCCTTCTCCATGAGGGTGAGACCGTCGTCATCCGTGTAGGCGGTCGGCTCAATGTCCTCGACTCCGGGCGTTTTCTCGGCGGCGAGGCGGTTCTTGATCTTCTTGTCGTCGACGCGGCCGAGCCCGGTTTCGTTCACCGCAAGCTCGGCGATGGCATCGACCTCCGCCAGGATCGCCTCTCTCATGCGGGCGATCATCTCGCGCCGCTTCTCCAGGGAGACCTGCTGGAAGGCCTTGAAGCCCGCCTTCGCGGCGGCGACCGCCGCACCCATGGTGCGGTACGTCTCACCCGGCGCGGCAGGCTCATCGCCCTGGCCCAGGACTTCCTGGAGGGTTTCCTGTATGATCCGGCGAACCTTCTGTTCATCAACCTGCATACGATTCCTACCTCAGTGCGGCGCCCGCCGCCGCCCGCGGATGGCCGGGGCGCCCGCGCCTACCCCCGCGTCAGGAAGGGTCTGATCTGCGGGTCCGGCCGCGGAATGACGACCTGCTTGCAGAGCACACCCTTCGCCTGGAGCACATCGGCTCCGGCGGCAATCGCCGCCTCGATCTCGGAGATCGGGCCGGAGAACTTCACCGACGCCTTCCCACCCATCTCGTCACCAATCCGGATGTGCAGCAGCTTCACCCCGGCGGCCTTGGCGACGCGGTCCGCCGCCTCGACAATGCCGAAGGAGGTGTAGGACTCCAGGACGCCGAGGGCGTCCATGTCGTCGTCGTCGCCGCCTACTGGTTCGCCCGCACCGGCCTGGCTGGTATCCGCGGTGCCACCGCGCGCCGCCCCGCCGCCGTCGGCTCCGGTACCGTCGTCCCCCGCGGCGCCGGTCAGCGCCGCCGGAACGTCCGGGTGAAGGTTGGACAGGTAGATCCGGTCCAGGATGCAGTCGTGGCGGATCTCGCTTCCATCGGCCAGAGCTGCCTCGACCGAGGCCTCCGAGCCGGTCAGGAGGAAGAGATACTTCCCGGGACACACGGTGCGGGCGTCCAGAATGGTCACCGGCGCCGCCTTGACTGCGGCGTCGAGCGCCTGGACCCCGGCCGCCACGCTGTCGAGCTCGAGGCCGCCGAGAACTGTCACATCCTTCTGTACGGTCATGGTTGCTGCATCACTTCCGGTACGTCGTCCGGCCCTCCAGGTTCACGGCGTCCACAATGCCGACGATGATGGCGTCGACGGCGGACTTGTCCGATTGCGGAGTCTGCCGGGAGGAGCTACCCTGCGCCAGCACCACCACTTCATCCCGACCGGCACCGACCACGTCCAGGGCCACCATGGGCGCGGCGTCCTTCTTTGCGGCTCCTGTGCGGTCGGCGGCCTGGACCAGGAGATAGGTCGGGTGCTCGATGCGGTCCTCGCAGCGACTCGCCACGACGGTTCCCACCACGCGCGCAAGGGTCACGGCTACTCCTTCCGGAAGACGGTCTTGCCGTCGAGCTCCACGCTGTCCACGATGGCGGTGATGGTGGCGTCCGCGGGCTTGCCCTCGGTGACCGCGGTCAGCCGAGAGCTGCTGCCCGAGACGTAGAAGACGACCTCGCCGATCCCGGCACCGACGGCGTCCATGGCCACCACGTAGCTCCTGGTGCCGTCCATGGTCGTGGGATCGAGCTTCTCCACCAGGAGAAACCGGATGCCCTCGAGGCGTGCCTCTTTGTTTGTGGACACCACCGTTCCGGCAACGCGTCCGAGTACCATGCGTTACTTCTTCGCCGCAGTACCGCCGCGGCCGAGAGGCAGAACCTCATCGACGTTTCCGTGGGGCCGCGGAATGATGTGGGTGGAGACGACCTCGCCGACACGCTCGGCGGCACGCGCGCCGGCATCGACTGCGGCACGGACTGCAGCAACGTCGCCGCGAACGACGGCAGTCACATATCCTCCGCCGGTCTTCTCGTACTGGACGAGCTCCACTTTGGCAGCCTTCACCATTGCGTCGGCCGCTTCGACAACCGCCGCGAATCCGCGGCACTCGATCATGCCCAGGGCATTCTCAAAGACGTCAGCCATGTCTCACTCCCTCTTGGCTTGTTCCCTTCCGGGTTATTCCGATTGTCCCGACGCGGCGCGACCCTTGAGGGCCTCGACGCGGGACTCGACGATTTCCTTGCTCACAACGACTTCGGACTCGGGACCGGCAATGTAGACCCGCCCGTACCTTCCGTAGCCGATGACATTGATAATGTTGATGTGGGAGGCCTTCTCCGCCTCATTGGCGGCGTAGTAGGCGTACCCGGCGGGCTCGAGCTCCAGCACGTAGAGGGTGTCCCCCCGCAGGACCATGTTTCCGTAGCGCGTCTTGTTGATGAGCTGGGCGTGGTGGTCCGAGATGTTCTTGATGAGCTGGCTCGTGAGGATCCCCGGCTTCATGCGGTCCTCTTCCTGCGCACCGAGCTCCTGGAGAACGGACTCGCCCGCCTGCCGGGCGTCCGCCTGGGAATCGGAGTGGACCTCGAGCAGTCCGAAGAGGCGCTCGACGATCTGAATCCCCGGCGTCACGTTGGTCGCCTTCAAGGCGATGTCCGTGAGCCGGTTGATCTCGATGCCCGGGGAGATCTCCAGGATGGAGCACGCCTGCCCCGCCACCGGGAAGTACCCCTTCGAGATAGTCGCTATGAACGACGCCATCTGCAACTGCAACGAGTCCAGAAACACGTAGGTCCGAAGCTCAATTCCGCTCCGCATGGATGCCTCCCGCTCCCCGCTACGAAACCATTGGGTCCCGGTCCTCACCGTCGGGCTTCGTGGCGGGATGTTCTACTATTCACAAACTACTTTCGATGTTTCACAATCCGCGATACAATTGTTCCACGAGTCCGGGAAGGTGTCAAGCAAATGAGTCAAGCCATGAAACGGGAGTCCCGACTCCGCGAAATAGCGCGATTCCTGCGCGTCCGCAGCGGATGCACCATACGAGAGCTCGCAGACCATCTGGAGGTCTCTCACATGACTGTGCGGCGGGACGTGGCGGAGCTCCAGGAGGAGGGGACCGTCCGCGCCGTCTACGGCGGCGTGGTCTACACCGGGACCGCCGAAGAGGGGACGGGCCGCTACTCCGTCGTCTCGGCGGGGACGAAGCGCGTCGACGAGAAGTCGCGGATCGGCGCCCGCGGCGCCTCCCTGATCCGGGAGTCCGACGTGGTCCTTATTGATACGGGCACGACCACCGAGTACGTCGCCCGGGGCCTTCCCACCGAGGTTCCGCTGACGGTCATCTGTTTCAGCCTCAACGTCCTGCTATCCGTCGTGGACATGGATCAGGTCGATGTCATCTTTCCCGGCGGATACTTCCATCCGAACACGCGCATGATGACGAGCCCCGAGGCCATTGAGCTCATCCGACGAAACCGCGCGACCAAGGCGTTCATCTCTGCGGCGGGAGTGAGCTTCGACCTCGGCGTGACCTGCCTCAACGCCTATGAGATCGCGCCCAAGCAGGCGGCGCTGGCCTCATCGCTTGCAAAGATCCTTGTGGCGGACTCCTCCAAGTTCGGCTGGGTTCAGCCGGCGCACTTCGCCGAGGTAGGCGACTTCGACACGATCATCACCGACAGCGGCATCAGTGAGGAGTACGCCCGGGGCATTCGCGAGCGCGGGGTGGAGCTCATCATTGTGTGAGGTTTGGACACCCCGCCCCGGGCGGTGTAGGGTGAAAGCGTAGGTTCACGACAGGAGCACACGGATGAAGTTTCAGGTTCTCAGTGTGGGGCGCGTGGTCGTCGC
Organism: uncultured Spirochaetaceae bacterium; assembly: GCA_964654185.1. Classification (GTDB taxonomy): domain Bacteria; phylum Spirochaetota; class Spirochaetia; order DSM-27196; family PWMO01; genus CAYFQV01. The sequence goes on from CAZZIE010000034.1 coordinate 6,901, forward strand.
GGCGTTGGCGGTTATGGCGCCGGTGGTTCTGGTGCTGACCGGGTGCGCCACCGGCAGCGGCTCCCTCGCCGGTGACGTCATCTCCGTCGACACCAGCGAGCGGGATCAGGACGACGGGCAGGAGCAGTCGGCGGAGGAAGAGGACCGGGACGACGGTCGGCCGACCAGCCCGAAGGAAGAGGACCGGGACGACGACGGTGACGATGAGGAGCCCCGGGACACGCTCGTCGTCTCGACCAGCCCGGTGGACGCGGTCGTCTTCCTGGACGACCGATACATGGGCGAGGCGCCCCTCTCCCTGGCAACCCTCGAGCCCGGCCGCTACACCGTTCGCGTCGAAGCGGAGGGTTACGTCACGGTGACGCAGCGGATCACCGTCGACGAGGGATCGAGCGTCGAGATCAGCATTGAGCTCCAACCCATCACCGGCCGCCTTGAGCTTACCGGCGACGTCGAGGATGCGGTGGTGCGCATTGACGGCTCCGCCGCGTCCTCCATTGCTGTAGACATTGAGGACGATGTGTACGAGCTGCCGATCGGCAGGTACGCGGTACAGGTGAGTCGCTTCGGGTATGAGGACTTCCGCACCATCGTCACCATTCGGGAAATGCAGACCACCGCAGTCGCGGTGGACCTGGAGCCGCTGGACTTCGAGATCACCAGCATCTCCGTTTCGCGGGAGCGCTTCTCACCGGCGAACGCCGGGGCAATCGGCACGACGGCGGTGCGATTCGCCATAACCACACCGGGCCGCGGAACCCTACGGGTCGAGGCACAGGACGGCACCCTTGTGTACGAGGAACGGCTCGGCCCCATGAATGAGCCGGGCCAGCGGGCGGTCTGGGACGGCACGGTTACGCCCGGCGGCGGAACCGGCGGCCGCCGTCCGGCCGTCGGCCGCGAGGAAGGTGCCGACAGCCGCGTTGCCCCGGACGGGACCTACTTCATCGTCGTGCAGGGAGCCGGTGACGGCTTCGACGGCGCCGACGAGGCGAGCGTCGCCGTGACCATCGATTCGTCGCTGGTCATTCGGTACCGCGGCAACCTCAGCGGTGTCGGGGGCCTCGCCTACGCCGCCACACCGGACGTGCTCCCCGGAGGGTCCTGGCAGATCGCTGCCACCGTCCTGGGACACCGAGCCGTGGTCGACGGCGCGACGGCACTCCGGGCGCCGGCGTTCGGTGCGCTCCGCGCAGGCGCTCCCGGGAACGTCGAGATTGCCGCCCAGGGCGGCGCAACCTTCATCACCGGGTCGACGCCGCGGTGGTTCGCAACCGCATCGGTGAAGAAGCAACTGATCGGCGGGCCAGGCTCCGGCAGCGTCGAGTCTCCCTTCTCCGCCGCGGTGGCCCTCCGGGGCACCGCCAAGGCCGCGGATGCCGACGGCTCAATCGACGGGCCGGACACGCTGACGAGCTTTCCCGGGGTGAGCCTATCGGTGCCGCTGGCGCTGGGAAGGCGCGCGAGTCTCATGGTAGTCCCGGAGATCATTCTCTCGCCGGGCCGCGTCACCTACGACCCGGACGACGCGGAAACCGCCGGTGCCGGTGGATGGGACGCCTGGATGTACGGGCGGATCGGGGCCATGTACGAGACGCCGGCGTGGAGCATAGGCGTCTCGACGGCAGTGCGAACGACGCCCTTCGGCCGGCCCTTCGGCATCGACCCGCCTCTGGCAGCAGCCGTAGAGGGACATGTAGTCGTGCCGGGGACGAGTCTCTTCGTGTCGGGGATGGTTGCGACGGAGCCGCGCGGCTTCGACGACTTCTACGTCGTCGGCGGGGGCTCGATCGGCTTCCTGTTCTAACCGCAGGCGGTGCCGGACGGGCACCGCGGGGGGCCACGCAGGCGGCGCCGGACGGACGGGCGCTGGACGGGCAGGCGGCGCCGGACGGACGGGCACCGCCCAGGCGGCGCGGTGCGGCTATCTTGACCGGGTTCCGCGCAAGGGCTAGGGTTTCGACATGATGCAGGATGATCCTTTTTCGCAGACCCGGGCACGCCGGATCGTCGTCGCTTCGTGGATCAGCATTGTCGGCAACGGTGTACTGGCCGCACTCAAGACGGTGGTCGGGTTCATCTCGGGAAGCGCAGCGGTAGTCAGCGACGGAATCGATTCCGGCCTCGACGTGCTCACCAGCGGAATCACCCTGGTCGCCGCGCGGGTCACCTCCAAGCCGCCCGACCTCGACCACCCTTACGGTCACAGCCGCGTCGAAACAATCGCAACCAAGTCGGTTTCATTCATCATCCTCTTTGCGGGAGCTCAGCTCGCCCTGAGGACGGTGGGCCGGCTTATTGACGGTGCACCGCAGGATCTCCCCTCGGAACTCGCGATCTGGGTGACGGTGGCCTCCATCATCGGCAAGTCGGCACTCGCCGTTCACAAGTGGGCTGTGGGAAGACGGGCGAAGAGCTCCATGCTGATCGCGGATGCAAAGAATATGGTCGCCGACATCGTCATCTCAATCGGCGTTCTGATAGGCCTTGTCTTCACGCTGCTTTTCGGCACGCCGGTCATCGACTCTATCGTCGCGCTCCTCATCAGCCTCTGGATCATCTTCATAGCCTTCCGCATCTTCCTGGAGACGAATACGGAGCTCATGGAGGGCTACAAGGATCGCGAGACCTACCAGAGCATCTTCAAGGCGGTCGACGAAGTGCCGGGGGCGGAGCATCCGCACCGCACCCGGGTGCGCACCATCGGTTCCATGCAGATCGTGGATCTGGACATTGAGGTGGACGGCAACCTTACCGTCAAAGAGGCGCACGAGATTGCTCAGCAGACCGAGCAGGCCATAAAGGCCGCCCTGGGCAACGTCTACGACGTCCTGGTCCATGTGGAGCCGGTGGGAAACGTGGAGAACCGGGAGCGCTACGGCGTGTCGCGGCAGAAGCTCAATCGGGAGTCCGCTCGGTAGATTCCCCTTCAGCAGCTCCCTTCGGGGCGTGCCGGCGGTCCCCGCCGGACGGGGCGACGCCCCGGGGATTCGAGATGTTGTTCTGTTCCAGTATCAGGTAGCGCAGGCGCGGGTTGTGCATGGCCTCCATCATGCGCTCGCGCACCTTCTCCCCTTCGGCATTGATCATGAAATCAATGATGGGCCGCACCTCCCGGCGCTTGGAGGTCGTGTCGAAGCCGCACTGGCAGATCACGAGCTCCTCGTCCATGCCGTCGGTGTAGCGAATGAGCTCCTCCTCGGTGACCCAGGCGAGGGGGCGAATCACCGACTGACGATACTTGTCGTAGCTCATCTTGGGCAGCATGGTGGAGAGCTCACCCTTATGGGTGAGGTTCATAAAGAAGGTCTCCAGAATGTCGTCCATGTGATGGCCCAGGGCGATCTTGGTGAAGTCGTGCTCCTCGGCAAACTGGATGAGCTCGGTGCGCCGCTGGGTGGAACACCAGTAGCAGCTCAGGCGCTTGCCCGGCAGCACCCGGTCGGCAAGGTTCACCCGGAGCCGATGGAACGGAATCCCCCACTCCGCGCAGAGCTCCTCCAGGCGATCGACCGCTTCGGGATTGGAGAGCTCGCTCTCCACATGCGCCGCCGCCAGCTCGAACCGGCGGGAGAAGCGGGGCTGCTTCCTGGAGAGCTGGTGGAGGAGCGACAGAGAGTCCTTTCCCCCGGACACGCCGACCAGGACCTTGTCCCCGTCTTCAATGAGGTCGTATCTGAAGATGGCCTTGTCTATCTTCTTGCTGATGTTCCGCGCCAGGGCGCGGTGATCGTCGGTGTGATTGTCGTTCTGCGTTTCTTTCACGTCCATTGCTGAAGCTATCAAATTGCGGGACATAGTCAAGGGTGTCGTGGCATACTTGCGGCCATGCAGGTACTTCGGCGCCGCGTGCATCTGCCGAGCCTGGAGCGGAACCCCCTGGGACACTCTCCGGAGCGGGACGTCGTTGTCTTCATTCCCACCCTGCCCCGGGACCTGCGCCGGAGCAATCGCCTCCCGGTGGTTTACTTCCTCCACGGCTACGGCCACAGCCTGCATCCACCGACCATCTCATCGAAACGCGACCTGCGGCGGCACAGCCCTCTCCTGCAGCGCCTGCTCTTTGCGCCGGTGTTTCGTCGGCTCATCACCTTTGAGAGGATCGATGCTGACGTCCGCGCCGGGCGACTGCCCCCCTTCATCCTCGTCCAGCCGGATGGGAGCCTCGACCTCGAGCAGACTCACGGCGGGCGCAATCCCGACGGAAGCCCGTTGCTCAAAGGCAACTTCTACAGCGACTCCCCCTTCACGGGAAACCACGCCTCCGCGGTCTTCGCCGACCTGGTTGCCCGGATGGATGCGGAGCTCCCGACCCACGCAGCCAGGGAGGCGCGTGCCCTTGTCGGTGTCTCCATGGGCGGCTACGGCGCCATCCTCGGGGCAACCCTCTATCCGGACACCTTCGGCGTCGTCGCGGCACTCAGCCCTGCGGTGTGCTGTCTGGACGTGATCGGACACCGCATGGTGACACCGTACCGACGCGTTCTCGCCGGTCGAAGGGCCGCAGCGGAGGAGGGCCGGGAGACCATTGCGGACATCCTGGAGAGCTGCGACATGGTCTACTCCCGGGATCGCCCCCTCCTGCCGTCGCTGCGTCACGACACAGAGGGAGGGCTCATCGACTACGATGCGAAGACCTGGGAGCGTTGGGCGCAGTGGGACCTCGCCCGGATGATCCGGAACCACCCTCAGGCACTGCAGAAAACATCGATCCTCATCAACTGCCATGAGGAAGATGAATACGGCTTCGCCGCGGCGGCCGGGCGCGTCCACGCCGCACTGGACGAGCTCGGCATTGCGCACGACTTCGAAATCTACAATGATAGGCTGTCCGCAATGACATCGCCTCACATGGTCGGAATCGCCGGACGGATCGGACCGGCGCTCCACTGGGCGGTGCGCCGAATGGCTGCACGAACAGGAATACCAACCGCATGAGAATCTGGATAAGTGGGACCGCACAGCAGGTTGTGGAGATGAGCAGCCTCGGCATTGCCGAGTGCATTGTTACCGACCCGACGGTGCAGGCGCAGTGGACCGAGGACGGCCAACCGCTGGCGGAGGTCGTGCGCGCCGTGACGGACGCCGCGGGCGTTCCGGTGTACATGCAGCTCCGCGGACCGGAACACGACGACTTCCTCCGGGAGATGGATTACTTCTCCGCCATCTCGCCGCTCATTCGGCCGAAGATCCCCGCAACCGCCGCCGGCATGAGCGCAACCCGGCGCCTCGCCGCCGACGGTCATCAGGTCCTGGTCACGGCAGTCGGCACCCTTGCCCAGGCCTACGTGGCCGGCGCCGCCGGGGCGGTGGCCATTGCGCCCTACGTCGCGGAAACCGACGAGTGGGAGGAGGGCGCCGCGACACAACTGATCCGGGACGCCGTCGCCGCCCGGGGCCGGCTCCCGGCACCGCTGGTCACTCCCGCAAGCATCCGCACCACGACCCAGGCTGAAGACGCCATCCGCGCCGGGGCGGACGGGATCATCGTCTATGTTGATCTCTACTGGCGCATGCTCGAGCACCCGGTCACCCGGGAGTCCCTCCGTGCCCACGAAGAGGACTGGCGCACCGCCCGGGCGAACCGACGGCCGCCCCGCCGGTGACACCGCTGCGCCAAGGCGGCAGCTATCGGCGCCCGGTGACACCGGCGCGGAGTGCGTGGCATAATATGAGCCTGAGGTTCATCCGTCATGCCCCGCAACGCACCGCATCTCATTACCTACCCTGACAGTCTGGGGGGAACCCTCAAGAGCCTGGAAGAGCTCCTCGAAGAGCACTTCGCCGAGACCTTCGGCGGTATTCACCTGCTTCCGCCCTTCCCTTCCTCGGCGGATCGCGGTTTCGCCCCGACCAGTTACTATCAGGTCGATCCGCGCTTCGGCCGCTGGGAGAACCTGCACTCTCTTTCTCAGACCTACGAGCTGACCCTGGACCTTATGGTCAATCACATATCCCGGCAGTCGAAGTACTTCGTCGACTTCCTGGGGCTGGGCGAGGAGTCGGAATACGCGGACATGTTCATTCGCTTCAGCCGCTTCTGGCCGGGAGGGGCGCCGACGCGGGAGCAGCTGGACCGGATCTACCGGCGCAAGCCCGAGGATCCCTTCGTCGAAGTCACCCTCGGGGACGGCACCCGCGAGCGCGTATGGTCGACCTTCTCCGAGGAGCAGATCGACCTGGATCTCGGGTCCGATAAGACCCGGGAGATGCTCAGGCTCTTCATGGAGGTCCTGGCACGGAACGGCGCCTCAACGCTGCGTCTCGACGCAATTGCCTACACGACGAAGAAACCCGACTCGCAATGCTTCTTCGAGGAGCCCGAGATCTGGGAGATCCTCGACTACCTCCGCGGCGTTGCCGACGACCTGGGCATCACCCTGCTTCCGGAAGTGCACGAGCACCACAGCTACCAGCTGAAGCTGGCGGACCACGGCTACTGGGTCTACGACTTCGCCCTGCCCATGCTCCTGATTCACGCCATCTACCGCGGCACCACCGCCAACCTGAAGAGCTGGCTCCAGATGGCTCCGCGCAGACAGTTCACCACCCTGGATACCCACGACGGCATCGGCGTCGTCGACGTGGTGGATTTGATGTCCCAGGAGGAGATCGAGGCGGCAAAGAGCGATCTCTTCAGCCGCGGCGGTAACGTCAAGAAGCGCTACAACGCTCCCGAGTACGGCAACCTGGATGTCTACCAGATCAACTGCACCTACTACTCCGCCCTCGAAGAGGACGATGAAGCCTACCTCCTGGCGCGGGCGATTCAATGCTTTGCCCCGGGTATTCCGCAGATCTACTACGTCGGCCTGCTCGCCGGCAGCAACGACGTGGATCTGGTCGAGAGAACGAAGATCGGCCGCAACATCAACCGGCACAACTACGGCGTCCGGGAGCTCGATGCCGCCCTGGAGCGTCCGGTCGTTCAGAAACTCCGCTCGCTCCTGCGCTTTCGCGCCTCCAGTGCCGCCTTCGCCGTGGAAGGCTCCCTGGAGATCGAGGAGACGGAGGACCACCTGCTCCGGATCCGCCGGGAGCATGAGGGTAACCTGGCTGTGCTGGAAGCGGATCTGAAGGAGCGTACCTTCACCATCCGGCACGGCACCATTGGCCCGGAAGGGACGCCGGCGCTGCTGACGCTCGATCTGTCCTGAAGGCTCTGCGACGCGGCGCCGCCCGGATCACGTTCGAAATCGGTTCAGCTGTTCCAGCAATCCCGAGAGGTTGTGGACGTTCTCTTCACCGTGCTCGGCGGTTTCGGTGACGATGTCCCGAATGCGGCCGAGCTCATCCGTGACCCTGGTCATCTGCGCGCGAACGTCCTGAGAGGCGTTGGAGACGGCGTCGAGGCTCGTGTTGATGCTCTCACTCGAGCTGTCGATCTCCTTTGAGGCTCCGGTAACCTGCGACGAGAGATCGTCAATGGTCTGGAGCGACCGCAGGATCTCCGAGCTCGCCACGGACTGCTCGTTCATGGCGGCGACGATCTCGCCCATGGCCTCGGCAACCTGGCGAATGTCTCCGACGATCTCCTCGAAGGACTGCCCGGCGGCGCGGTTCATGTCCCCGGCAAAGTTGATCTTCTCCACCTCGGACTTCAGGGTCTCGCTGATGGTCTGTGAGTTCTCCGCGGTCTGCTCGGCGAGGTTGCGAATCTCCTCGGCAACGACGGCGAAACCCTTTCCCGCCTCACCCGCGTGGGCGGCCTCAATAGCGGCGTTCATGGAGAGCAGGTTGGTCTGCCCGGCAATGTTGTCGATCACATCTATCATGCTCAGGATGTCGTTGGTGGACGCCTCAATGCCGCCGATCGCTTCGACGGAGTCGTTCATTTTCTCGTAGCCGGTCTGCGCCGTATCCAGAAGATTGTTGGCAAGCTCCTGCTTCTCTCCGGCAATGCGCAGCAGGTTTTCAATGGAGGCATTCATCTCCTCGACCGCGGAGACCGCATCCGACACCGAAGACGCCTGACTCTCCACTGAGCGCGCCAGCGTCGAGATGGAGCTCGAAATCTGGTTCATGGCGGTCGCGGACTCCTGGATCTCACCATTCAAGGTCTCGACGCGCTCCTGCGTGGAGTCTACGGATTCAGATATTGTGTCGATGGAGCCGGCGGCGTTCCTGCTGGACTCCGCGAGATCCTTCCCCAGGGCGGCGCTGGTATCCGTGGCGTCCTTCATGGCGGCGATGATCTCGCGGATCCGCTCGGAGAAGTCGTTGAAGCTCGTGGCGATCTTCCCGATCTCATCCCGGGACTTCACGTCGACCCGGTCGGTGAGATCGCCCTCACTCCCGGAGATGTCGTCCAGACGCCGCTGGAGCGCCATGAGGGGCCGCACCACGTTCCACCGAAGGAACAGGAAGGCAACAATGACCGTGGCAACCACGATGATCGCCACCAGACCGACGGTGTTCCAGACGAAGGTGCGAACCTGCGCGGGAACGGCGGAAACATCGATCCTGATCTCTGTTCCCAGAGCGCGGTAGGTCAGGGTCCCCTCTTCGACAGTGTAGTCGGCCTCTTCGCCTGCGCCGGGTGCCGCGCTGATGGCGATGACCTTCATGTCCGAGAGACGGTCGAGGAGACTGCTGCGATAGGCGGACTCGTCCAGGCGGTCGGCCTCGATCGTCCGGGCAATGACCGACGCCTCGAAGACGTAGTGGTCGATGAGGGCCTGGCGCTCACCCGTCGAGGTGAAGCCCAGAATGATCGCCTCCACCACCAGCACCGCAATCGAAACGGTTACCAGGATCTTGAGGCTGATTCTACTCACGATGGCCCCCTTGTCGTGGCCGGACAGGCTGATACCGCGGCGCCCGGGAGCCGCCAACCGAGGCGGCGTGCCGCCGCCGGTCGGGCGATCGACCCCGCGGCCGGGCACCTACCGCTGGAGATCCTCCAGGTAGGCACTCATCCGCTCGACCTGTCGGGAGAGCTCGTCGTGCTTCTCCCGCTCCTTGTCGATGACTTCCTGACTCGCGTTCGAGAGGAAGCCCTCGTTGGCGAGCTTCTTTGCGGCGCCCGCTAGTTGCTTCTCGGCCTTGTCGCGGTTCTTCTTGAGGCGCGCCACCTCCGCCTCCACGTCAATGACGTCCCGGACGAAGACGTACGCCTCGAAGCCGACGCCTACCAGCGCAATGCTCCCTTCAGTATCGACGCCGCCGTCGCCGGCCGCAATGGTCACGTCCTCTCCGCCGGCAAGAGACTCAATGAGGTCGATGCGCGAGGCGAGGTAGTCCGCGGCCTCGAAGCCCTCCTCCACGCGCACGTGGAAGCGGATGCGCTTGCTCGGGGGAATGGTGAACTCGCTGCGCATGGTGCGCACCTTCCGGACCAGCTCCTGGAGCGCCTGGAAGCGCCGCTCCATGGCGGGATCCTCCCGGTCCGCCCGGGGTTGTGGATACGGCGCCACGATGATCGCCTCCGGCTTCTCCTCTCCGGGGAAGTCCGGCAGCTTCTGGTAGAGCTCCTCGGTGATGAAGGACATGAAGGGGTGCAGGAGCCGGAGGCTCTCCTCGAGGACGTAGACGAGCATGGAGCGCCCTCGCGCCTTCTCCGCGGCGTCCTCGCTGTAGAGGGAGAGCTTGGACGCTTCGATGTACCAGTCGCAGAAGTCGCTCCAGAAGTACTCGTAGAGGGCGCGCGCGGCGTCGCTGAAGCGGTAGCTCGCCACGCTCTCCGCCACCACGGCGGCTGCCCTGTTGAGGCGGTGATAGATCCACCGATCAATGTCCGCGTACTCCAGCTCGGAGCGGGAGAGGATGGCGGGCTCTGCAGCACCTTCGCCGGTCGCAGGGCCGGAAGCATCGCCCTCAAGACTCATGAAGATGTATCTGGCCGCGTTCCAGATCTTGTTGGCGAACTTGGAGCCGAAGTTGAAGTCGTCTTTGTCCAGGAGGATGTCCTGCCCCGAACTGGCCAGGAAAGCCAGGGTGAACTTGTGGGCGTCCGCGCCGAACTCGTCGACCACGTCGAGGGGGTCGATGCCGTTGCCTTTGGACTTCGACATCTTGCGGCCCTGCTTGTCCCGGATCAGGCCGGTGATGTAGATGTCCCGGAAGGGCACCTCGCCCATGAACTCCAGGCTTGCCATGATCATGCGGGCGACCCAGAAGAAGATGATGTCGTAGGCGGTCACCAGGGTGGTCGTGGGGAAGAAGGTCTTCAGGTCCTCGGTCTCCTCCGGCCAGCCGAGGGTCGAGAAGGGCCAGAGCCAGCTGGAGAACCAGGTGTCCAGGACGTCCTCATCCTGACGGAGTCTGCGGTCCTTGTACTCGGGGAGAGCCGTCGGATCCTCCCGGGAGACGATCTCCTCGCCGGTTTCCTCATCGTACCAGACCGGGATGCGGTGGCCCCACCAGAGCTGCCGGGAGATGCACCAGTCCCGGATGCCCCGGAGCCAGCTGGTGTAGGTGTTCTCCCAGCGCTTGGGGAAGAAGCGCACTTCGCCGCGCTCCCAGGCGGCGAGCGCCTTCTCGGCGAGGGGACGCATTCGGACGAACCACTGGTCCGAGAGGTAGGGCTCGATCACGGTGTCGCAGCGGTAGCAGTGGCCCACCTGGTGGGTGTGGCCCTCCTCCCGGAGGAAGTAGCCCTGCTCCTTCAGATCGGCAACGACGCGCTTGCGCGCCTCCTTCATGGGGAGGTCGCGATAGCGCTCCGGCACGTTCTCGTTGGTGGTGCCGTCGGGGTTGAGGATGTTGATGATCTCCAGATCGTGCCGCCGGCCGATCTCCCAGTCGTTGGGGTCGTGGGCGGGGGTCACCTTCACCACGCCGGTGCCGAACTCGCGGTCGACGTATTCATCCGCAACAACGGGGATCCGCCGGTCCGTGAGCGGAAGCTCAACCTCTTTCCCCAGCAGGTGCGTGTAGCGCTCGTCTTCCGGATGGACCGCCACGGCAGTGTCCCCGAGCATGGTCTCCGGCCGCGTCGTAGCGAGCTCCACCCGGCCGCTGCCGTCGGCAAGGGGATAGGTGTAGTGGTACATCTTGCCGTGCACCTCGTGGTACTCCACCTCGTCGTCGGAGAGGGCGGTACCGCAGGAGGGGCACCAGTTCACCAGGTAGTGACCGCGGTAGATGAGGTTGCGCTCGTAGAGCTGCACGAAGACCTCGCGCACCGCCCGGGAGAGTCCGTCGTCAAGGGTGAAACGTTCCCGGGACCAGTCGCATGAGGCGCCGATCTTCTGAAGCTGCCGGGTGATCACCTCGTGGTGCTCATCCTTCACCTTCCAGGTCTCCTCCAGGAACTTCTCCCGGCCGAGCTCATACCGGTCGATCCCCTGGGCGCGCAGCTTCCTGTCCACCACGTTCTGCGTGGCAATGCCGGCGTGATCGGTCCCGGGCACCCAGAGCGTCGCGGTCCCCTTCATCCGGTAGTACCGCGTCAGCACATCCTGAAGGCTGTTGTTCAGACCGTGCCCCATGTGCAGAACCCCGGTCACGTTGGGAGGAGGAATGACGATGACGAAGCGCTCGTCCTCAGGACCGACCTCCGACGGCTCCGGCGGCGCAAAGTACCCCCGGTCCATCCACATCTCGTAGATGCGGTCCTCGAACTCTTTGTGGTTGAAGCTCTTCGACAGAGCCATGTCTCCTCCTTGCCTCCCTGTCAGGTTTGAGTCGAAAAGGTACTACAAGCGAGCAGCTGTTCCAACACCCCCGGGGCCGCAGCGCTGCGAGGCCGGGGCCGCACCGCGGCAAGGGCGGCGGGGAGTCTCCGACGCACGCCTGCCGACGGCTGTGAGCCCGAAGCCTCCTGTGCGAAGACGCAAGGTCGCCTTCGTTCTCCCAGCCTGCCGCGGCGTGCGGGCCATTCACTCCGCCCTTGACGCGGCGCGCACCCGACCGGTGGCGTGTACCGCGTCTGCCTCGGCCGTCGCCCCGCCGACTCCCGCGAAGACGCGAGATCGTCGGCGGTGCGCCGACCGGCCGCGGCGCGCGTGCCTTCCGTCCCGGCCGCGCAGTGCTGCGGCCCCGGCGGTCGTCCCAAAGGTTACGGTCACCTCGTGGCGGAACGATTCACACTCCCGGGGCCGGGCCGGCTCCCGTCGGCAGGCGCCGAGGGTGTTTTACCCCCGCCGACGCCGCATCGGCGTCTCCCCGTTCTCTCCCGGGAGTTCGCAGGTGCCGCGGGCTCGGCGTCGGGGATAGTCCGCGGCGCCGCGGCAGGGAGGCGGACCGGCGGCGCCCTTGCGAGTCTTCGAGCACTAAGCCGCCGGGCCGACTCCCGTCGGCAGGCGCCGAGGGGGTTTTGCCCCCGCCGACGCCGTGCCCGCGGCGGGGGCGAAACCTTGAAGGGTTGACCATTCGACGATATTTTGCAGTATTGCCGCCTGTTGAGCGGTAAGAGGTATACACACCCATGTCTGAACGCGTTCTAGTGATAGTTGAGTCGCCCACGAAGGCGAGAACCATAAAACGCTTCCTGCCAAAGAATTACGAGGTGGAAGCGAGTATCGGCCACGTCCGTGACCTGCCTCAGAAGGCGTCGGACGTGCCCAAGCATCTGAAGGGCGAAGAGTGGGCGCGCCTCGGCATCGACATAGAAAACGGATTTAAGCCCCTCTACATCACCCCGAAAGGCAAGGGAAAAATCATTACCGAGCTCCGCAAGAAGGCGAAAAATGCGGACGCTGTGGTGCTCGCAACCGACGAGGATCGGGAGGGTGAGAGCATCTCCTGGCACCTCCTGGAGGTGCTTAAGACCAAGGTGCCGGTGCGGCGCATGGTCTTCCACGAGATCACCAAAGCGGCGATTGAAGAGGCCATGGAGAATTACCGCGATGTCGACATGCGCCTGGTGAAGGCACAGGAGACGCGGCGCATTCTGGACCGCCTGTACGGCTACACGATCTCACCGCTCGTCTGGAAAAAGATCGCCTACGGCCTCTCGGCGGGTCGCGTCCAGTCTCCCGGGCTTCGCCTCATTGTCGACCGGGAGCGCGAGCGCATCACCTTCAAGAAATCGGTCTACTGGGATCTGAAGGCCCACCTCACCTCCCCCGCCGACGATTCCTCGACGCCCTTCGAAGCGCGCCTGCAGTCGGTCGAGGGGGTGCGCGTTGCCGGGAGCAAAGACTTTGATTCCATCAGCGGTGAGCTGAAGAATTCCAAGGTCAGAGTACTGAATAGGGACGATGCCGAAGCGCTTGCCGAGCGGCTTCGCGCGGGCACATGGAAGGTCGCCGAGGTTACGACGAAGGACTCCACCTCCCGTCCGGCGGCGCCCTTCATCACATCCACCCTGCAGCAGGAGGGCAACCGGAAGCTCGGCCTCTCCGCGCGGGACACCATGCGGCTTGCGCAGCGCCTCTACGAAGAGGGGCTCATCACCTACATGCGAACCGACTCGCCCCACCTCTCCGGGGAGGCGATCGGTGGCGCCCGCCGCGCAGTCGAGGAGCGCTACGGTTCGGACTACCTTTCGGAGTCGCCGCGACAGTACAGCTCCCGAAAGGACGCTCAGGAGGCGCACGAGGCCATCCGCCCCGCCGGGGCCAACTTCCTGTCGCCGGATGAGACCAACCTGTCCGGCCGGGACCGCGCCCTCTACGAGATGATCTGGAAGCGCACCGTGGCGACACAGATGGCGGATGCCAGGAAGAAGTCCGTGACCGCACGGATCGAAGTGGAGGATGCCGTCTTCACCGCCACGGGGACACGCATCATCTTCCCCGGATTCCTCCGGGTCTACGTGGAGGGCAAGGATGACCCGGATGCCGCCCTTGACGACAAGGAGGTCTTCCTGCCGGCCCTGGAGGAGGGACAGAACCTGAATCTCGGCGGGCTCGACAGCCTCTACCACGAGACCAAGCCGCCGGCGCGCTACACCGAGGCCTCCCTGGTACAGACCCTGGAGAAGCAGGGTATCGGCCGGCCGAGCACCTACGCCAGCATCATCAGTGTGCTCTATGAGCGCAACTATATCCGCCGGCAGGGTACGGCCCTGGTGCCGACCTTCACCGGTGTTGCGGTCGTGCAGCTCCTGGAGGATCACTTCCGGGAGCTCATCGACTACGGCTTCACCTCCGACATGGAGTCTGCGCTGGACGAGATCGCCGAAGGGGAACGTGACAGTCTGGAATACCTCCGCTCCTTCTACCTCGGCGACCACGGTCTGAAGGCGCGGGTGGACCACCGGGAAGGCGCAATAGATCCGGACACCTCCCGGACCATTCACTTCCCGCAGCTCCGCAAGGACACCCAGATCAAGGTGGGCCGCTACGGCCCCTACCTGGTGAAGCAGGAAAACGGGAGCGAGGCGGTGCACGCCTCCATCCCCGAGGAGATCGCCCCGGCGGACCTGACCCGGGAAGAAATCGACGAGCTCATCGAGCTCCAGAAGAAGGGTCCCGAGCCCATCGGCACCGATCCGGAAACCGGCAAGAACGTGTACTGTTTCGTCGGGCGCTACGGCCCCTACGTGCAGCTCGGCGAGAAGACCGAAGAGGAGCCCAAGCCCAGGCGTGCGAGCCTGCCCCGGGACCTCAAGCCGAAGGACGTCGATCTGGAGGTCGCCCTCAAGCTCCTGAGTCTGCCGCGCACCCTTGGCCACCACCCGGAGACCGGCAAGGAGATCGTCGCAAACAACGGGCGCTTCGGCCCCTACGTCGTCCACGACGGCGACTTCCGTTCCCTCAAGAAGGAGGACGATGTCTACACGGTCACCCTGGACCGCGCACTGGAGCTCCTTGCCGAAGAGAAGAAGGGCCGCAAGTCATCCAGGGTCCTCAAGGAGCTCGGCACCCACCCCAAGGACGAGAAGAAGATCGCCGTCTACGACGGCAAGTACGGGCCCTACATCAAGCACGGCTCCAAGAACATCAGCCTCCCCGACGACAGAAAGTCGAAGGAGGAGGCGGAGAAGATCGACCTCGACGAAGCTGTGAAGATCATCGACGCGGCAAAGAAGTAGGCGCCGCCTCCACATCCGTTCGCGCCGCGAGCTCGTGCACACCGCGGTGGTCCCGGCGCAGCACGGTGGTGCCCATGTAGGCACCTACCAGTCCCAGAAAGAGCACCGCCTCAATGAGACTGCCGGCGAAGCCGAGGGTCCGCCGGATCACCCCGGTCTCGATCACAATGCGCGCGAAACCGTATGGCACACCGACAAGCATGACGAAGCGCACCAGGATCTGCGGGACCGTTGCTCGCGGAGCCCCGTCACCCACAACACGAAAGCGCAACAGCATCATGCCCAGAGTCTGACGTCGCGGAAGCATCGGCAGAAGAAGGAGGTCGATGATGATGGCCCCGGCCCCGATCCAGGGCTGCACCGCCCGCGGGATCGGAGGGATCAGCATGGCGGCGACCACCGTGGCGAACACGAAGAGCAGGTCCGCCCCGAAGGCGAGGGCGCGGCGCCCCAGGGCGACGAAGGCGGGACGCGTCGCATAGCCAGGCTTTGGCGACGGAAGGACCCGCGCCAAAAGGGGCATCGCCGCGTACCCAAGGAGACCACCGGCGGTGTTGAGCATGAGGTCGTCCACATCGAAGAGACGGTACGGCACCGGATAGAGGCCGAGCAGGCCGGTGTACTGCAGCAACTCGAACCCCAGCGTCGTAGCGACCAGAACCGCTGCGCTCTTCACCAGGGGCAGCCGGAAGTAGTAGCGCAGGTAGAAGCCCAGCGGCAGGAGCAGGAGCAGGTTGAAGAAGGGCTGCAGGAACTGCCGCATGCCGAAGAGCGTCAGGACGTCGCGAAGCCTCGAGGGTTCGCGTTCGGCTGCAGCGGCGGCGAATTCCGCAATGAACTTGAACGGCGTGAGCTGCGGCGTCTTTGCGCCGGCGTACCGCGCGGCGAAGTCCGCCGTCCGCTCCGGCAGGGGAAGAATGACCAGAAAGAGTGCGGCAATGCTGTAGAAGATCATGGAGTACAGCACGCCGGTGCGGACCGGCTGCAGCCGACCGAACCGACGGTAGTGGGAAACCATAATTGGCGCCGCCCCGGCGGCGGCGACCGCCGGGAAGACCTGAAGGGCCGTGCGAATGGGCTCGAAGTACTCCTGCATGTTCGGCTCCCGGGACCTCACTCGGTCATTCGAATGCTCTCGACAATGTTCATGCCGCCGATTCGCTTCATTGGCGCGGCGGCGGATAGGACCGAGACACCGACCACGGCTACCACGGCGGCAATCAGGCTTCCCCACGGAAAGTGCCACGGGATGGCCTGCAGCGTGTTTACGTTGTTGTACATGAGGCGAGTGAGTAGTACTCCCACGACGGCGCCGCCGACCCACGCCCAGATTCCGTAGAGCACCGCCTCAATACGTACCATGGCGCGCATCTGCGCACCCGACATCCCTACCGCTCGGAGCGTTCCGAACTCGCGAATCCGGATGATCAGGTTGGTAGTAATGGTGTTCACAATGTTCAGGGCACCGATCAGGGAAACTACCGCCACCAGTCCGTACAACAGGATGGAAAACTGCAGGTTGATCGACTCCTGTGCGGCCTGCATTTCGCTGAGATCGACTACCGTCACATCCGGCCTGTCACCCGTCAGTGCCTGGATTGCCCGGACGACGTCGGAAGCAACGGCGTCCCGGGTCAGGTGCACGCGGAAGCCCGTGTAGCCGGTAGCCCCGCTCAGCTGTCGTGCGAACTCCAGCGACGTCACTGCGGTGTTGGCATTGGCGTTGCCGACCGGAAGCGTAGTGGCCAGGCCGGTCACCGGAATGCCCACGGCCTCCCCGTCAATCATGACGCTCATGGTCTCGCCTACCTCGTAGGAGCCCTCGGGAACGTAGACACCGCTCCGACCGGTCTGCTCACGCATGAGCAGTCGGCGGACCCGAGAGAGACCCTCGTCATCGAGGCCCAGGATTGAGAACGATGCCACAGGCCCGCCTTCTCCGGTCGCTTCCCGAACCTGGTCTGCAACCTGCGCATCAACGGTGTCCTCCACGCCGTCGTACCCCTCCGCCGGAAAGGCAAGGTACGCGGGCACCTCGTGCACGCCCACCACACCGTCCACACCCGGCAACTCTCCAATCAGCTCCCGATGGCGGCTCGACAACGGCGGTGTCTCATGCCCGCGGCGGACGTACACGTTGACGTCGGTCTCCCCAACCTCGCCGGAAATCGATGTGGAGGTGGTACTCAGCATGTCGAAGAATCCGGCGAAAGTGATGAAGAGCGCCACGCCGACCCCGATTGAAAAAACGGTTACCAGAAACCGTCCTCGGTGACGCCGCAGGTTCTGGGTGGCCAGGCGCCCGGCGATTCCAAAGAGACGCGACAGTACCGGGCTCTTCCTGGAGCGCACGCGGTCCTTTACGAACCTTCCTTCGGCCAGGACAGCCTCCAGCGGGCTTACGCGTGCGGCGAGGCGTGCCGGTGCAATTGCGGAGACGAAAACCGCGGCAATGCCGAGAAGGGGGCCGCCGATTAGAATCACCGGTGGATAGGTCATTCCCACCCCGGCAAAGCCAATGTCGAGATCGAGGCCGTTGAAAATCGCCACGACGATTCGCACCGCCAGCAGACCCGCGGCCAGGCCGAGGGGCGCCCCAATGCCGGCGATCACTGCAGCCTGGCGATACACCAGGCGCCGGATCTGTCTTGGCGTCGCACCGACGGTGCGGATAATGCCGAACTGTCGGATCCGCTCGGTCACCGAGATCGCAAAGGAGTTGTAGATCACCGCAATCGTGGCCACCAGGAGGATGCCGGCGACGATCGCCTCGACGGTACGAAGGGCGGCGTCCGCACGATCCATGCCGCTCTCCCCCATGGCCGCCAGCAGAGCGGTGTTTCGAGATAGCTCGTCAGGGTTGCGTCCAATGGAAGCCACCACTTCCGCGATCGCCTCCTGCGGCGGGTACTCCTCGTTGGTCGTGAAGCCCACCAGAGCGGTGGCGTCTTCGCCGCGCACGAGCCGCGCCTCCGCCGGGCTCACAATCGCCTCGGCCACCCCGCGGCTCACTCCTGTCGAGTTCGGCGCCAGCAAGCCCACAACGGTGAAGCTGCGCTCTGTCACGGCCGGGGGGTTGTCGTTCCCGGGTGCGTCCGGTCCTTCCCCGGCCGCGGCGTTCCCTTCCCCGGCCGCGCCGTCGCCGGCGTCTGCACGGATGGTGAGCGTTACCTCGTCGCCGACGGCGACGGGGCGCCGCGCCGCGGAGAAGACCCAGCGCTCCACGGCGATCTGACCCGGCGCGGCGGGGTAGGAGCCTTCGGCGAGGGTGTAGCCCTGCAGGTCGAGCCACACCTCGTCGGGGGCGTGGACGAAGCTCTGCAACTCCGAAGTGAGCGGCGCGGAACCCAGGTAGATCGTGGAGCCCACCTGCCCGGTCATGAGGTGGCTCTCGAGACGCTGCTGCTCGGCCGGCGTGACACGCTCCAGACTGGCGTAGAATCCGCCGTGAATCGACCGGATGTTCTTTACGCCGAGCTCACGAATACCCTGGGCAAACACACCGGCAGCGGTAATGAGCGCCACGGCAAGAATGACTGCAAAGATGGTCAGGGCCGTACGGCGGCGCTGCCGGCCAAGGTAGCGACCGGCCAGGGCGGTGTACCGTGACATGGGTCGTCGGGCGGAAGGGTTCATACCGCGGCCCCTTCCGGCGCCGCCAGAACGCCGTCTTCGATCGAGATAACCCGATCCGCCTCCGCGGCGGCATCCAGGTCGTGGGTGATCATGATCAGGGTCTGGTTGAAGGCACGAACCGAGAGGCGCAGGAGATCCAGGATCTCCCGCCCGGTCGCGGAGTCCAGATTGCCCGTGGGCTCATCGGCCAGAATGATGGAGGGCTGCGCCGCCAGAGCGCGGCCAATCGAGACGCGCTGCTGCTGCCCGCCGGAGAGCTCGTTCGGCATGTGCCTGCTCCGATCGGTCAGGCCCAGGTGGTCCATGAGCTCGCGAATGCGCTCATCATCGACATCCTTCCCGTCAAGGAGGAGCGGCAGGGTGATGTTCTCCCACGCGGTCAGAACTGGAATGAGGTTGTAGAACTGGAAAACAAAGCCGATGTGGCGCCGCCGGAAACGCGCGCGTTGCGTCTCGGACATGGCGTACACATCCTGGGTCCCGATGTGCACACTCCCCGAGGTCGGTGCATCCAGACCGCCTGCAAGGTGGAGCAAGGTGCTCTTGCCCGAGCCGCTCGGTCCGACTATCGCCACGAACTCGCCCTCCCGCACGCGCAGATTCGCACCTTTGAGGGCATCCACGCGGGTCGCCCCGCTACCGTAGGTTTTCCAGAGATCCTTCGTCTCGAGTATGGTCATTGCGTTCTCCTCGTGACCAACGGTAGCGACACAAGGTGACGCTCCGGTGACAAGGCGTCTTACAGGTTTGTAAGCCTGGCCCGCCCCGCCCGCGGCAGGGTAATGGTGAAGCGCGCGCCCGTGCCCTCGGCGCCCGCGGGCACGGCCGTGCCCGTTGTGCCCGTAGCGCCCCTGGGGCCCGTCTTACCCGCCGTGGCGGAGATCACGCCGCCGTGGCGCTCGACAATCGCCTTTGCCAGGGCGAGGCCAATGCCGGTTCCGCTCCCGCCGCGTGGGCTGCTCCCCCGGTAGAAGCGCTCGAACAGATGCGGCAGGTCTTCCGGTGCAATGCCGGGGCCCTGGTCCTTCACCACAACGCGGGCAAAGACCTCGGTCGCCTCGACACCGAGGGAAACGCGGCCGCCTCCGGGGCTGTGTTCGAGTGCGTTCTTCACAACGTTCGACACCGCCTCCGCGAGCCACCGGGGATCGTGAGGTACGTGCGGGCTCGCGTCGACGCCGGGCTCCACGACGAGCTCAACGCCTGCGGCTTCAGCCTTCGCCTCGAAGGGGCGCACGGCGTTGCGGATCGTATCGGCAAGGCCTGCATTCTCCTTCTGAATCGGCAGAGCGCCCGCCTCGAGGCGCGCGAGGGTGAGGAGATTCTTGACCAGCCATTCGGTGCGGTCGAGTTGGGCAAGGCTGCGTTCCAGGAATTCCCTTCGCGTGCCGCGTGCACTCCCGGGTTCCTCCTCATACTCCAGCAGGAGGTCGTGATACATGCGCACCGAGGAGAGCGGAGTCTTGATTTGATGCGAAACGTCGGATAGGAAGCGTCGGAGCTCCTCGCTGGTCTCGCGGCTTGCCTCGGCGGCGCGCTCGAGGCGGTGTGCAGTCTGGCGGATCTCGTGGCTGAGACGGCCGATGCTCCCCTCGGTCTCCTCGGTGGGGTCGAACCGGAACTCCCCGCCGACGATGCGACGGGCGAGAAGGGCCAGATCGTCCACCCGGCGGAGCACGCCGGAGAGCGCAACCGCGGCGGCAACGAGGACCACACACACCGCGACAATGGGCGTGAAGATCAACAGGAGTCTCAGGCGCACGAGGGCGGAAGGCACGTCGGAGCCGAGCGAGGCGGGGGCGCCGAGGTCCAGGGAGGCCGCTCCGTTTGCGCCACCGGCGCCACCGGCGCCACCCGCGGCACGCTCGGGGGCAATCGTGTCCGGCCGCACGCCGTAGCCTTCGAGGATCTCCCGGCCACGGCGGAGGGTGGCTTCATCGGCCTCGCCCTGTACGAGCTCCACGATGGCCGGGGCGGCTTCCGGGTTCTCCGCAACCACGACAGCCGCCGCGTCAACGTACCACTCGGCGAGTCGCTCCTGCAGCGCGCCCTGCACCCCCCAGGTCAACACGACACCGGCGGTCACAACGACAGCCGCCACCACCGCACCGACGAGCAACAGGCGACGGCTTTGCGCATCGTCCAGCCTGAGAAAGCTCGGGTTCCATCCCGTCGCCTTCCTCACAACGGTCCCTCGTACCCTGATGGCTCCGTGCCGTGCTCATACCGGTAGCCGAGACCGCGCACGGTGACGATCAATCGCGGGTGGCTCGGGTCCTCTTCGAGCTTCTCCCGAAGACGGCGAATGTAGACCGACAGGGTGTTGTCATCTACCGCGGCGTCCTCCATTCCCATGATGCGGTCGACGAGTCTGCCGCGGGTCAGGGTCTGTCCCGGGTTCTCAACGAGGGCAAGGAGTAATCGATACTCGGTGGCAGTTAGAGACACCACGCGGCCGTGCCGCCGGACCTCGGCACGGCCGCGGTCAACGGAGAGCGGCGCGCTGGTCGGATCACTGGAATCGTCGGCGGCGGTACCGGAACCGGCGGTTTCGTGGAAGTTGGGAGCGGCATCTCCGGCACGCCGGAGCCGCGCCTTCACCCGGGAAAGCAGCTCTCGAAGGCGAAAGGGTTTGGCAATGTAGTCGTCCCCGCCGAGATCCAGGCCGCGGACCACATCGATCTCATCGTCCCGGGCGGTCAAGAAGACAACGGGGACACGGGTGTTCCGGGCGAGCCCGCCCGTCGTGGCGGGGCATTCGGGGGGCAGGCCATCCCGCAGCCGGCGGCAGAGATCAAAGCCGGAACCGTCGGGGAGCATGACGTCGAGAATGATCAGGTCCATGGTGCGGGTTGCGAGGAGCGTTTCGGCCTCGGCAATGCCGGTCGCGACGGACACGGAGTATCCCTCGCGCTCGAGAGCGAAGCTCAAGCCCTCACGGAGGTCCTCATCGTCCTCGACCAGGAGAATCTGCGGGGTGTGCGCCATTGCCCGGGATTATATCAAATCGCTGGAGATTCTTGGAAGAATGGCGGGGCGTGCGGGCCGGGCGTCGGCCGGGCCGACGCGTCGACCGGGCGATGCGCGGCGGGGCCGGTGGTCAGCTGATGCGGCGTTGCTGCTTGCGGGACTGCTCGATCTTCTGCATCTTGCGGTAGTACTTGGCCTGTTTCTCGATTTCCGCAATGTCCGAGCAGTGAATGCGATTGTCGACGGACTTGATCTTGGTGTTCTGCATGACCTCTCTGAGCGCCTTGGAGCCCTCATTCATGGGAAGGCCGACCATGTTGATGAGCTCCTTGGTGCCGAAGTCGAAGGTGTGGGCGACTCCGTTCTCAATGGGCACCCGCGCCTTCTCGAGCTGGATCAGAAGGGCGTCGTAGAGCTTCCCGACGTTGTCGGTCAGCAGGGTATTGGCAAGCTGCTTGTAGATGAACCAGATGCGCTCCGCGAGGAGCTGGGTGAGCCGGGCAATGATCTGCGGCTGGGTGGTTACCATCCGCGCGAAGTTCTCCTTGTTGACAGCAAGGAGGACCGATTCCTCGTAGGCAATGGCGCTTGCCGAGCGGGGCTTGTTCTCGATCAGGGACATCTCGCCGAAGATGTCGCCGGGCTTCAGCACCGCGAGAAGCACCTCGTTGTCGTTCACGATCTTGGTGATCTTCACGCTGCCCTTCTGGATGATGTAGAGCTCCCGGCCCGGCATGGTCTCCGCAAAGATCATGGTGTCCTTCGGATAGGTGCGCGTGAAGACCTCACTGTCGCCGTCCAGGTAGACCGCCTTTGCGTAGGGCTTGATCTTCATGAGGCGCTCTTTCGCCTTCTGGACGTTCTGACCGTTCGGAACCAGCTTGGTGTACTGGTAGTAGGCGTAGTACGCCTGATTATAGAGGCTCTGTCGGGCGTAGTACTCCGCAACGTAGAAGAGGTGGCTCGGATCAGGCTCGGCGGACTGCTTGAAGGTAAGGCGCGCCAGCGCTTCATCGAGATACCGCATCCTCCGGGAGAAGGACTCGATGATCTTCATGGCAACGGGACTGTTCTTCTCGATCAGGAGGGAGTAATTGTCCCGGTGCACCGAAATCATGCTGACGTCGGTAACCGCCTGGGCGGTCTCAATGTGGCTGTGCTGGGACATGGTGGAAACGACGCCGAAGAAGTCGCCGGGTTTGAGGAGGTTACCCCCTTCCTCTTCCACGACCTCGACCTCTTTGCTGATCCTTACATTTCCACTTCGGATAATGTAGAACTGGTCCGCACGCTGCTTCCCTTCAACAATGATGTACGCACCCTTATTGAAGTTGACGATCGAAAGCTGAAGTGGAGTACTCATGCGACTTCCCGGATCATACCCTTAAGCGAGTATACGAACCGCCTTTTTGCCTTGTCAATGTGAAGCGCTGACAGTCGCCTCGAGGCGATACCTGCCGGCGAACTCCTTTACTGCGTCACGAACGCGGGTCACGACCCGCTCCTCGCCGCCACTCTTAACTACCTCTACTATGAATTCGGCAATCTGCGCCATTTCCTTCTCCCCCATTCCGCGCGTAGTCACCGCCGGCGTTCCAATGCGGATACCGGAGGTTACAAGGGGACTCCGGGTGTCGAAGGGGATCCCGTTCTTGTTCACGGTGATGTTGGCCTCATCCAGCATTTTCTCCGCTTCCTTGCCGGTCATGCCGGTTTCCGTCAGATCGACGAGCATGAGATGATTATCGGTGCCGCCGGAAACAATGCGCAAGCCTCCCTCGGCCAGCGCAGCCGCAAGAGCCCGCGCGTTGACGACAATCTGTCGCTGGTACTCCCGGAACTCTTCAGTAAGAGCCTCACCGAAGGCGACCGCCTTGGCGGCAATGACGTGCATGAGTGGTCCCCCCTGCACGCCCGGCATGACCATGCTGTCGATCAGTTCCGACCAGCGCTTGGTCCGACCCGACTTTTTCGCAACGACGCCCATATTATTGTCGACATCGTTACCAATAAGGATCATTCCTCCGCGCGGTCCGCGCAAGGTTTTGTGCGTCGTTGTGGTCGTAAAATGCGACGCCCCTACCGGGCTCGGATGCACGCCCGCGGCGACGAGTCCGGCAATGTGAGCCATGTCCGTCACGAGGTATGCGCCGACGCTGTCTGCAACCTCCCGGAACTTCTGAAAATCGATGATGCGCGGGTACGCGGATGCCCCGGCAATGATGAGCCGCGGCTTGTGTTCCTCGGCGACCCGGGCCAGCTCGTTGTAGTCGATCTCTTCGGTATCCCGGGACACGCCGTAGGACACGATGTGGTACATCTGACCGGAGAAGCTCACCGGCGATCCATGGGTAAGATGCCCGCCATGCGCCAGGTTCATACCGAGGATGGTGTCTCCGGGCTTGAGCACCGTGAAGTACACCGCCATGTTGGCGGCGCTGCCGGAATGCGGCTGAACGTTCGCATGATCGGCGTCGAAGAGCTTCCGTGCGCGGTCTCGCGCAAGGTCTTCCGCCATATCGACATATTCACAGCCGCCGTAGTAGCGCTTGCCGGGATACCCTTCCGCGTACTTGTTGGTAAGGACGGAGCCGGTCGCCGCCCGAACGGCGGCACTGGCGAAGTTCTCGCTGGCAATGAGCTCCAGTTTCTCCCGCTGTCGGGTCTCCTCCAACTGTATGATGTGGAACAGTTCGGGATCAGTACTCGGGAGGCTCTGCACGGGAAACTCCTTCAGACGTGATGACTGCCGCCGGCGCGTAGATGCCGCCGATGCGTGACCGCCGCCGCCGGCCGCGGAAGCGTATCTCACGATAGGGAGTCAGCGGGGAGATGTCAATAATGCAGATCCCCCAGGAACCTCAGTACTCCCCGAGAAGCGTGACGTTCCGCCAGGTGATTCGGTACGACCGGGAGTTCCCGAGCACCTCTTCGTGGTGAGCCGCAAGGAAGTACATCTCCGGGACCTGTACGCGCTCGCTGTCAGGCACCATCGCTTGGGTGCGGATGACTCCTTTGGAGAAGGCTACACGGTCCGCCGGAAGACGCCCGAAGTAGGAGTCGGCCCCGCCGGTTGCTCCGTGGAGACCCGCCGCCAGGGCGGGATCGGCTGGTATCCAGCCGATGCCGTAGAGGTAGAGCTCCGCCCAGTAGTGTCGCCGAAGGGCGTTATCCAGGAGAAGCGAACCCGCGACCACCCGGGCGGGTATCCCGTTCGCCCGGAGCGCCGCCACGAAGGCGCCGGCGTAGGTGAAGGCGTTACCCCTGCCCCGCTCCAGGCCCGTGGAAACGGCAATGTTGCCGATCTCATCGACCGCGTCGAGATCCGCGGCGACCAGATCCATGAGGGAACGCCCCTGCTTGTAGGGGTTCGGGCCCACCCGGCCCGCCCTAGCTCCGAGGGATTGTACGTTCGGGTCCTCCACGGGGAGAATCTCGCTGGACGCCGTATAGCGCCGGACAAAGGCATCTTCTGGGTCGTAACGCGTCTGCAGGCGTCCCGTGTTGACCCGGGTTTCGACGCGGTAGACATCGACAAGGGTCGTGGCCCGGACCAGCCGCGTTTCCAGCGGTTCCGGCGCGCGCAGCCGATAGAGCTCGAGGGGTCCCTGAACAAATACCGGCTCCAGCCCCTGGTGGGTAAGCCGTTGTACGCGCCGTTGTTCCGGATAGCTCTGCAGGCGGGGAAACCAGAAGTAGATACGGTCCGGCGGCTCAGGAGTGTCCAGGACGGTGATCTCAACCTCGTGCTGCACCGCCAGGTTTCGCGGGTCGGAAAAGGCCATCCCGCCGGCGGCACGACTGATCTCCAGCTCCACCGCGGAACTGCTCCCGCGTGGCGTCTCGACGCGCACCGCCCCGGACGCCGCTCCTTGAGGAAGGCGCACGCGGATCTCCGTATCGGTCCAGGACACGTACCCGAGCTCTTCCGCCGCAGGCTCGACCCACTCCCTCGACGACGCGAGAGGGTGGCGTTGATCCGCCTCCCGGGCCGTGAACAGCACCACTCCATCCCCGCGAATGTCACCGAAGTGGTCGCCCGACAGGGTTATCACGGAGCCCACTTCCGCCGGCTCCGGGGTGATACCGGACACCACCGGCAACCCCACGTTGGCGTCCGGTGCGCTGTCGGGCTCCTGAGCGCTGTTCCGAAAGAGGGCGCCGTTACTCTGGCCGTTTGAGGTGACTACGTGGATCAACCCGGAGGGGGTCCCTTCGGGCACCCGCACGACGATCCGCGAGTCCGACCAGGACTCGTAGTCGCTGTGATGGGGAGTCTCGGCACCGATCTGAACGCTACCGCGTCCCCGACCGTCGCCGAAGTTCTCACCCTGAATGACAATGAGGTCGCCGGGACGGGCGGCCTCCGGCGCGACGGTGGTAATACGCGGCCTGGAGCCCGAAGCCGAGACGACAATGACCCACACGACGATAATGACGAGGAAGATGAGAATGTGCAGGAATATCGGTCGTTTCATGAGGCTGGACGTTCGTCAGCGGGGCCGCTTACTCCTCGGCTTCGGAATCACCGGTGTAGGGCTCGATCTCGACCTCCAGCTCAATGTTGAAGGTACCGTACGCCGACGAATCGACGTCCATGTTAACCTCATTCGTGCCGAGAGGGAAGAAGACCACGGGCTCACCAAGGGCGACGGGCAGGCTCTTGAAGGAAGTGCGGTATCGCGCGTTTTCCTCCTCGTCGGTTGTGACCCAGGTCTCCCCCTGAGCAACAAGGAGAATGGAACCGTCCGCCTCCTGGTAGGGGGTGAAGCGGGCCACGACAATGACGTTGCTGCCGTCGAGCCGGACGGTCACCGCACGCCCGCTGATGGTAACGCGGGACAGATCCATGTCCCAGACGGTCTCATTCCCGTCCTGGGTGATGCGTGCGGTGATGTGCACACTGAGGACCTTGTCCTGGAGAAGCTTGAGAGCGTCGTCGAGATCCTGCGCCCAGAGACCGGCAATACCGACCAGAAAAAGGGCTGTGAGCAGCGCTACACGTCTACGCATGGCGGTTCAAACACATTGGCATATCAGCACGTCCCTCGCTGAACGTGCCATCGGGACGCGGCTATGGAGCGGTCTCCAGAGCCGGTCGCTGATCTCTCACCTTCAGGAGCGCGGGCTCCCCCATCATCCGGAACTGCGGCGTCGGCGGGAGGTTCACCGTGAGCTCTCCGAGCATGTCCTCCTGGTGAAGCCACTTCACCAACTGCTCCGCCGTCATGTCGTCGACCTCAATCGTGACATTCACGGGACCGGAGCCGCCCGCAATGCTCGGCGTTCCGGCCGGCGGCGTCTGCCGCGCCGCGAGCCACACCGCCATGGTGAAGCTCGCAACCAGAAGGAGGGTTGCCGCCGCGGCCAGGGGCAGCGGCAGGCTCACGACCCGCCGGTCGTGGCGGCGTGCATCCGGCAGCGCCGCGGGATCGTAGTCCGCAAAGGCGCCGATTCGCGTCTGGATTCGGTGCCAGGTCCTGTCGGCACTCGCGTCGACATCGATCTGAGAATCTGATTCCTCGGCGGGCGTCAGCGTGCTGTGAAGCCGGTCGTACCGTTTGAGTGCTTCCGCCGCTTCCGGGTCGTCCTTTATCAGGCGCTGAATCTCCTCGGCGGACATGCCGTCGAGCTCGCCGTCAAAGTAGGCCGATACAGATTCCCAGTCATGGGACATAGACATCCCCCTCGCCGAGCTCTCGGGCCAGGCGCTCTCGGGCCCGATATACTCGCACCTTCACGTTGGCTTCGGTGATTCCGAGTGCGGCACCGATCTCTTTGTAACTCAGACCGCCGTATTCCTTCATAATGATGACGGACTTCAGGTTCTCCGGGAGTCGCTCCAGTGCTTCACGTATGCTGTCGAATGACTCTTGACGCAGGACAGCCTGCTCGCCGGTCGGTTCCGACGGCTTCGGCTCGTTGTAGACCCGTTCGAAGGCGCGACGCTCGCGGCCGGCGCGCTTTTCGTAGTTGAAGGCGAGATTCTTTGCAACGCGGAGTAGCCAGTACTTTGAGTCATTGCCCTCAGGGACACGGGCCATATTCGCGTAGAAACGAACGAAGGCCTCCTGACAAAGCTCTTCCGATGCTTCCAGATCAGCGGTGATACGATACACCATTCTGATAAGAATCGGGTAGACCTCGTCATAGGTATTTCTGAAACGCCGTTCGTC
This sequence comes from uncultured Spirochaetaceae bacterium, assembly GCA_964654185.1. Taxonomy (GTDB): domain Bacteria; phylum Spirochaetota; class Spirochaetia; order DSM-27196; family PWMO01; genus CAYFQV01. The sequence goes on from CAZZIE010000034.1 coordinate 34,606, forward strand.
GGCCTTGTTCCCACGCATCAACTAAACAACCTGAGGTGCCGGTGGTTACACCGCACACCGGGATCTCCCCGAAGAATGCCGCCACTCCGGCGTCATACCGGCTTCCATCGCGTACCTCCGGGCGTATCTTCCACTACAATACCACGCTCCTTGAGCGCGTCGCGGATCTCATCCGCCCGGGCGAAGTTCCGCTCCTTCCGCGCCCGGGCACGCTCCGCAATCAGCTCCTGCACATCCGCGGGGAGCTCTTCAACGCTCCGGGAAACCGGCGCATCTGCGAGCCCAAGCCCGAATACTTCATCCATGTCGATGATTACGGCGAGCTTCTGCGCGTCCGGGACCGACCCCTCCTTCAGGAGGTTCCACACCTCGGCGAGCGCTTTCGGCACGTTGAGGTTGTCGCTGATCGCTGCTCTGAATCGCGCCAGGTAGCCTGTGGGCACGTCCGCGTCCGCCGCGCCC
>CAZZIE010000035.1:0-34791 GCA_964654185.1 uncultured Spirochaetaceae bacterium
GAAATGGGAAACCGTGTGTGGCGGGGCGCGGAAGGATTTGTTGGCGGGGAACAACTTCCACTTCAAGGCGACAACCTCGCCAAACCGCATCCCAAGCTCATAGGAGAGCCTGCAGATCCAGTAGTGTCGAGGGTCCTTCCAGGCGGAGGGATCTGCAAAGAGCTTGGTTCCTTCCTCATCGGTCAACGCTCCTCGTGCTTCTGGCTTGGTGGCGAGCTTCTCCACACCCTGACATGGATTGCTGTTGATGTAGCCGTCCTTCACCGCCTGCTTCATGATCGCCCGTAGGCAGATAAGCGCATGGTTGATCGACGTGGGAGAAAGCGGCTTGGCGTTCTCTTCGTCGCTCCTGGGCTTCTCCAGCAGCATGTCCTGCCATCGCTCGATGTCTCTGCTCGTGATGGTCGAGAGCTTGCGTTTCCCGAAGAAGTCGTTGAGGTGGTTCTTGATAATGGCGTTCATCCTGGAGGCGTGGCTCTGCCCGATCTTCCTGCCACGATTGCGGAGGTGTTTCACATACGGGCCGTCCCAGAGGAAGAAATCCTTGGCGTACGCTTCAAAGCGAATGTCCGCTCGTACCCGTACCTTGCCACCAGCGATCTGTTCGATTGCCCAGGCTTCAGCGGCAGATTGATCCGTCTCTCCGGTGGATTTTCCCGACAGATATTCACCGTCAGGGCTCCGGAACTTGACGTAGAAGACCTTCTTTCCATCCTTGCGAGGGCGAGTGTAGAGGTAGTAGGGCTTTTTCATGATGTAGCAGTTCCTTTCTGAGTGTAGTCCACATCGAGGAATCCTGCTACATCAATGCTACATTTGGACCAAATTCGGCATTCGCCGTAATGGCCCAGAAACCTATGTCATTGCATTACAATGACTTATGTGCCGGAGGCGGGACTTGAACCCGCACGGACCTCTCGGTCCAGGAGATTTTAAGTCTCCTGTGTCTACCAGTTTCACCACCCCGGCGTGCCCTGGGGCACGGTGAGCCATGGTACTCCCGGGGGGAGTGGCGGTCAACGCGGAGAAGCCGCTTGGCCGCCGGCACGGTGCAGCGGCGGCGCGCCTCGCTACGGTGCCGCCGGCCTAATCCTCGGCTCCGGCCGTGTCATCCAGCAGGCTCTCGGCGGAGTCGGCGAGCTCGTCGGCGATCCGGCGGAGGCGCCGCCGCCTGGTTCGGGCGACGGCGCTGAAGATGCCCCGCGCCAGAAGATAGGAGCCGGCAAGAAAGGCCAGGGGCACCAGGACGATGAATGAGACGGAGTAGGCGTTCTCCAGGCCGACGCCCAGGCCGACACCAAGGCCGGCGCCCAGACCGACGCCGCCCATGAGGCCGCCGAAGAGACCGCCGGCCATGTTGCCGAGCTCGTTGCGTAGCGTGATCTCGGTGCCCCGTCGGGTCGATCGGACGCGCAGGCGCGTCTGGAAGCCGTTACGCATGGCGATGACGGGATCGGTGGACCAACTCAGGGTCGAGCGGGAGACACTTCCCTGTCCGGCTTCACCCATGAGGCCATCCAGAGTCACGAGGAGCTCTTCGAGATCATCTTCCGAAAGCTTCCCTTCCAGGTCGCGACGCTCCTCCTGGGTCGGCTGATCGCCGAGGAAGGTCGCCAACCCGCTCCGGGGCGCACGGTGATCGAGCTCGCCGGCGGCCTGCCGGACAAGGCCGGGGTCAATGCCCACCTCCCGCGCCACGGACTGCAGCTCCTCGAGAGAGATGCCGCCCTCCGAAGCCTCTTCCCCCGACTCGTCACTGCGGCTGCCTCGGCGCCGCTGCAGCTCTCCCGCCCGGGCAAGGATTGCCTGGATCTCCTTCTCGCTGAAGCGGCGTGTCCTTCCTGAGTTAGCGTCCTGTTCCATGTCGCTGAGTCTGCCCCGCTGCGGGCGCCACGTCAATCGCTTCACCGGGGCGCGTCGGTCCCTTAACCATTTCGGTCTATACGTGTACCTTATCCGCACTACCGAACGGAGAGGACATGAACACGAGCGACGAGACCACAGTAATAGCACCTGAGCGCATTGATCTGGAAGGCACCTGCAACGTCCGCGACATCGGCGGCTACCGCACCCGGGACGGCAGAAACGTCCGCCGCGGGGTCTTCTATCGCGCCGACAACCTCGGCCACCTGACGCCGCGGGGCAGGGAACAGGCCATTGCGCTCGGCCTGGACGTAATCATCGATCTCAGGGCCAATGATGAGGTGGCCCGATTCCCAAACGTCTTCGCCGACCGGGAAGACTCAGATTCCGGGGACGATGCTCACGGCGAACCCGCCCGGAACAACGGGCGGACCGCCGCACCGACTCGGGAACCGCGGTACCTGCGGTACGACCTCATTGGGGAGGACGAGCCGGTAATTGCCCGGGGCGACACCATTGAGCTTCGACGCGTCAGCGAGCGGGACGAGACCGGCGCCTTTCGTCGACCGGTGGAGCGCCTCGTGGCGGGATACACGGCCATTCTCGACGATCGTCGCGACATGGTGCGGCGAATCTTCGGGACCCTCGCAGATGTCAACGGGCGGCCCATGCTCTACCACTGCGTTGCCGGGCAGGACCGCACCGGCATTGTGACGGCGCTTCTCCTCTCGCTTGCCGACGTGGACGAAGAGACCATTGCCTTCGACTACGGCGAGACGGCGGTCTTCAACTTCGAGCGGTTCCGCCGGGAGGGCTACGCCGAGAAGTGGAGCCTGCCCATTCATTCCGTTGAGGATTACCGCCGGCAGCTCTGCCCGCCGGATGCCATGCACGGCACGCTTCGCCACCTCACCGAGCGCTACGGGGACCCTGTGTCCTATCTGGAACACGCCGGTGTAACCGCGGGAGAGCTCGAGGGGCTCCGGGCCGCGCTGGTATAGCGATTCGCGAAGCCGGCGCGCTTCCTCGCAAAGTTGTTGACGCCGTCGGGAAACCGCGGTACTAAGCAACTGAATCATTTGGTTTGGAGGAACAGATATGGCGCAGTCGCCCAACAAGCTCAAGGAAACACTCGAAAACGAAATTCGCTCATCGAGCGAGGTCGGGGCAGGCAACTACGTGTCCGTTGCCGTCAGCAAGAAGGGATTCCTCGGTTCCGGCGGGCTGGAAGTGACCCTGACGGGTCGCTGCAAGTCGGAGAAGGCCAAGGAGGCCGTGCAGAAGCTCGTCGAGGAGACCGCTGAAGGCGCCTCAGTCGTCAACAAGCTCAGGATAGGCGGCACCTCCTGACCGGCGCGGCCCCGCCTGACAGGCGGGGCTATGGCGCGGCTATGTCGGCGAAGGGCGGGGCCCTCACGCCTCTGCGGTGATGTCGGTGAAGAGCCGCTGGACCCGCTCCGGGTCCTTCTCGGCATACCGGGCGCCGAACTCGACCTGCGCCTCCTGCTCCTCGCGACGCACCCAGACGATCTGCGCTCCTACGAGATACTGGGATCGGCGGTCGGGTGCGTTCACTGAAATGGAGATGAACTGCCCCTCGTGGGGCTCCTGGTCGGTTGATATCCGCAGCCCGCTGAGGGAGACGTCACGGGTCGTGCCGAAGCCGAATGAGCTCTCGCTGTCGACGTAGGTCACCGGCCGCGAAGCGGGAACCCGTTCATGGCGGCGCTTCTCCGGCGGTTCCACGATGATCTGGTTCTTGCCCATCATCTTGGCACGATAGAGTCCCTTGTCTGCGTGGGCAAGGAGCGACGCGATGTCCGAGCCGTGGCGCGGATAGGTTGCAACTCCTCCCGAGAAGGTGACCCGGAACTCCGGGTGAATCTCCCGCGCGGCGAACCCCTCTGCCAGCCGCTTACCCAGACAGTGCGCCCCTTCCATGTCGGTCTGGGGCATGAGCACGACGAACTCCTCTCCGCCGTACCGGGCCGCGACGTCCTCGGCTCGCAGGCGGTCCCGCAGGTGATCCGCGAAGGCGCGGAGCACCGCATCTCCGGTTGCATGACCGAAGTTGTCGTTGATGCGTTTGAAGTTGTCTATGTCGGCGTAGAGGATGGAGAATTCCAGACCGTATCGGCGGGAGCGATTCACCTCCCGTTGGAGTTGATCGTCGATGTGCCGGCGGTTGGCAAGTCTTGTCAGGGGATCCGCGTTTCCGTAGCGCAACGTATCCAGGTAGCGCTCCATGTCCACGATCTTGGGACAGGTGAGGACCGGTTGAACCGTCGTGAAGAAATCGAGAAGCGCCAGGCGCAGATCCACCGGACGCCCGAGGGTGCGCTCCATGAGGTCGCGGTGGTCGATTATGGCCTCTCCGTATCCCTGGGCCTGATCTTCGGTCAGATCGATATCCGCGAGCGCCCGGATCAGTTCGCGCCAGGAGGTGGTGGGGCCGGAATGCTCCGCCGGCGTGGCCAGATCGTTGAGCCGTTCCCGACACGGACTCTCGAAGGCCTCAATGACCGAAAGCGGGTCGTACTTCTTTTGCATGTCGCCCTCTCGTTGTCGGCGTGAGCTAGAAGGCACTGTCGAACCAGTCGTCCTCCACGCTGCTGGTTCCGAAGAAGTTGAGCTTGCTGACCTGTTGGATGACGGGCTTCGGAAGCGTTGCAATATCTATGCGGTGTCCGGGACACCCCAGGCGGGCACACACCGTGGTGGTGTTCTGTCCGCCGGGCAGTCGCAGCACAATCCCGCGGTTGGATGTACACCCTTCAATATCGCACTGGTAGTCACCCATCAGACTGACGTTCGTGTGCGGAACGAAGGCTTCCACCATTGGAGGAGGGTCGAGCTCAGGGACCTGGAAGCTGTACAGCTTCGCGTGGCTGCCCCAGTACGCGTCGACGAAGACCATGCCGCGTCGATCGCCGACCTGGATTTCCAGCTGTACCGAGGGTTCGCCGTGAATGCGAACCGCCTCGGACATGAGATTTTCACCATTGGGCCCGAGGGCCTCCTCAACGACCAGGAACTGTCTCCCGTGGCGGTTGACGAGCTTCATTCCTTCAGGCAGGTGGGTGATGAACTCTGTCGGTATCTCGGTGTGCTTGAGCTCCATCGCGGCGCCTCACGCCAAAGACTTTTCCATATTATTGATCCAAATTGCGATTCCGTACAGGGGGTGAGACCGGGAAGATCTCACTTCGATGCAAATTTCTCCTTCATCATCTGGAAGTATCCCATGGCCTCGTCTTCGGATACGGTCGTCTCCACCTCGCAGTGTTCGATCAGGGACTCCGGGATCTCCTCCAGGAAGGGTGACGGGACGACTTCCCGCTGTTCCCGCATGAGCGTCCGGGTCAGGCAGGTCGTGACGAAGAGATACTCCTGTGCGCGGGTGAGGGCCACGTAGAAGAGACGCCGCTCCTCCTCCAGGTTCTTCGGGTCCTCCTCCAGGGCGCGGGCGTGGGGAATGAGCCCGTCCTCGACGCCGATGAGGAAAACCACCCGGTGTTCGAGGCCCTTCGCTGCGTGGATGGTCATGACGTTGACCTTGCCCCGGGTGTCTTCGTCGTCCAGGTCGTCCCGCTGCTGCAGGGTAATGCGATTGAGGTAGTCGTAGAGCCCGACGTTGAGATTGTCGGGGTCCTTCTCATAGTCACGAATGAAGTCAATGAAGAGGCCGACGTTCTTGTACTTCCACTTTGCCACCTTGTCGTTTGTAGAGAACTCCGATACCAGATGGCCCCAGTACTCAATGCGATCGACCAGGCTCTCCACCACCGCGGAAAGCTTCTCGGCCGAGAAGAAGCGCTCGCGATACTCTTCGATGAGCTCGACGAAATCCCGGAGCGGCTCCACGGCGCGGTTCGAGATCGGACTGTCTCCGGCGTGGATGACCGCCTGTACCGTGGAGTAGAGGCTGTCGCCGGAGTTGCGACTGATCTCGGTGAGCTGCTCCAGGGTGCGCCGGCCGATGCCGCGCCGCGGCGTATTGATGACGCGCAGCAGGGCAATGTCGTCGTTCGGGTTCGCGCAGACCCGGAGGTATGCCACGACGTCGCGGATCTCCTTCCGTTCGAAGAAGCTGTCCCCGCCGGAGATTCGATAGGGGATGTTCTCCGAGAGAAAGGCCTCTTCTATGTTCCGGGCCAGGCTGTTGGTGCGCATGAGAACACCCACCTCATGGTAGGTAATACCCTCCTGCATGGCCAGGGACTTGATCCGCTCGGCAACGAAGCTCGCCTCGGCGCGCTCGTCCTCAGGGGTGTAGAGCTGAATGGGCTTCCCGTTCTTGCGTCCTGTCCAGAGCTTCTTGTCCTTTCGGTCGCTGTTGTTCGCAATGACCCCGTTCGCCGCTGCAAGGATGGTATCGCTGGAGCGATAGTTCCGCTCGAGTTTGATCTCGACCAGTTCGGGGAAATCGCTCTCGAACTGGCGCAGGTTTCGGAAGTCCGCACCGCGCCAGGAATAGATGGACTGATCATCGTCTCCGACAATGCAGACGTTTCCTTCCGGGCCCGCGAGGAGCTTCATGAACCGGTACTGCTCCGTGGAGGTATCCTGAAACTCGTCGACCAGGAGGTAGCGAAAGCGCGCATGGAGCGCCTCGCGAACCTCCGGGTGTTCCTCCATGACCTGTACGGGCAGGAGGATGAGGTCGTCGAAGTCGACGGCGTTGTAGGTTCGCAGATGGGCGCGGTACTCCTGGTAGAGTTTCTGGTAGGAGCTGCCGAGGTCGCTCACGGTGCCGGCAAGGCGCGCCTTCTGAAACATTGAGAGCACGCTCCAGGCGGAGGTGTGTTCCAGATCGAAGCCGACCTCTCCCGCCGTCTCACGGATGAGGGCCATCTGGTCGTGAGTATCGTAGATGGTGAAGTTGGGAGCGTACCCGAAGTGGTGGATGTGCTCCCGGAGCACCTTCACGCCGAAGGCGTGAAAGGTCGACACGGTCAGGTTGGTCATCTTGCGGCCGGTGAGGGCGCGGACGCGGTGCTGCATCTCCCGGGCGGCCTTGTTGGTGAAGGTCAGCGCGAGAATGGCGTTCTGCGGAATACCCTGGGCAAGCATGTTCGCAATGCGGTAGGTAATGACCCGGGTCTTGCCGGATCCCGCCCCGGCCACGATCAGCAGGGGCCCGTGTATGGTTTCGACGGCGCGCGTCTGTTCAGGGTTGAGCTCGGCAGCGTGGTTCAACGTGGACATCGATTTCCTTTTCCGTTTGCCTTCGGCAACGCCGGGGCTCACGTTCCCGGCCGTTTGCGAAGGAGCGAGGCGTACAGCGGACCGGCCCCGCCGGCGCGGTCCGGCAGCACCTGTGCTCCGAACTTCGTCGCCTCTCCGCCGGGGAGGGATGCCGGGACCAGCTCCAGACGGTCGCCCCGGCGCCGGAACGCCTTCTCGATCACCTGGTCGTTCTCCTGCGGCGTCAGGGCGCAGGTTGCGTAGAGAATATGCCCTCCCGGCCGGGCCGCGTCGATCATGGCGGCGAGCATGGCGAAGGCCTGGATCGCCAGGCGGCGGCTCCGTTTCGGAGACCACTCCGCCAGGCTCGCCTCCGACTGGATGACGTGGCGCTCCGAGGAGCAGGGGACGTCCAGGAGGATCGCGTCGTAGGCGTCCTGCTCGTGGAGGCCCCAGCGCGTGGCATCGTGGGCGGTGACGGTAACGCGGTCCCGCACGTCTGCAGGCAGGTGCTCGTCGAGGACGCGGTGGAGCCGCGCGCGGCGCCGGGCGGAGCGCTCGTTCGCGATCAGCCGGGCGTTCGTTCCCATGCGCAGTGCCAGGACCAGACTCTTGCCGCCCGGCGCCGCACAGGCGTCGAGCACCGTGCCGTGGCTTTGCGCCGCCCCGTTCTCGGTGCGGGCGCCGTCACCGGGCACGGGGAGGAGCCGCGCCGCCGCCGCGGAGGCGGGGTCGAGATAGTAGGGCTGCAGGAGCCCGTCACGCAGCTCCTCGTAGACTCCCTCCTGCAGGAGGGCCTCCCGAAGGGCGGGCCACCGGTCCGGAAAGAGCTCCCGGTAGTACTCATTGAAGCTGTTCGTCGGTTGATCCCCTCCGTCTGCGGCGGTTGACTTTGCCATATGCACACCATAACGTAAAGCCCGTGACACAGCGGGCAGTACTATTCGACCTCGATGGAACCCTGGTCGATACGATTCAAGATATCGCCACCTGCATGAACCGTGTGCTCCGGCAACACGGCGAGGAAGAGCGCGACCTTGCGACCTACCGGGCGAGCGTGGGCTGGGGCATCCGCGTTCTGGTGGAGCGGATCATTCCGCCGGAGCGCGCCACCGACACCTACATTGCGAAGCTCGCCGGAGAGATGCGCCGGGAGTACAACGAGCACGCGGTCATGGAGAGCACCGCCTATCCGGGAATACCGGAGCTCCTCGGGGAGCTCTGGAACGCCGGCGTCCCCACGGCGGTTCTCTCCAACAAGGCGGATGAGATCACCCGGCAGGTGGTGGAGACGATCTTTCCGAACCACCGCTTTGCCTACGTGGCCGGTGCGGTCGACGGGGTCCCGAAGAAGCCCGACCCGGAAAGCGCCGGACGCCTTGCGCGGTCCGTCGGCATCGACCCAATGGAGTGGATCTTTCTCGGAGACACGGCTATCGATATGAAGACCGCCCACGCGGCCGGCATGGTCCCGGTCGGTGTGCGGTGGGGCTTCCGGGAAGAGGATGAGCTTCGACGAGCCGGCGCCGCGCACATTGTCTCGCGCCCCGACGAAGTGCTGCAGTTTGTCGAGTACCCCGGTGTTACGGAGACGGAAGGAGTTCACAGATGAGTAGCGATTTCGAAACGATCAAGACGAAGGCACAGGAGTACGTCTCCCGGGAGCGGGACGAGCAGTTTCGCGGCGAGGTGGAGCGGCTTCTCGAAGCCGGAGACGAGCAGGAGCTCACCGACCGCTTCTACACGAACCTCGAGTTCGGAACCGGCGGCCTGCGCGGCGTCATCGGCGGCGGCTACAACCGGATGAACCCCTTCATCATTCAGCAGGCGACGCAGGGATTGGCGAACTACGTGGTCGCGCACGGGGACACGGCGGAGGACGGCGGTCTCCGTGCGGTCATTGCCCACGACTCCCGGCGCTACTCCGACCGCTTCGCCCTGGAGGCGGCGCTGGTCCTCGGCGCCAACGGGATCAAGACCTACCTCTTTCCGAGCCTGCGCCCCACGCCTGAGCTCTCCTTCGCCGTCCGGCAACTCGGCGCGAGCGTCGGGATCGTCGTCACGGCGAGCCACAATCCGCCGGAGTACAACGGCTACAAGGTGTACTGGAGTGACGGCTCTCAGATCGTCGCCCCGCACGACACGGGCATCATTGAAGAGGTGCGGAAGGTCACCGACGACATCAAGACCTTGTCTGTGGACGATGCCAAAGGCCAAAGTGTCTTGGAGTACCTCGATACCGACATGGACGACCGCTTCGTGGAGATGGTCAAGCGCGCCTCCATTCGGCCGGAGCTCCTCAAGGAGCGCGGCGGGGATGTGACGGTGGTCTACACGCCCCTCCACGGCACCGGCGCCATGATGGTGGAGCGCGTCCTCGGGGAGCTCGGGGTGAAGGTGATCACCGTGCCGGAGCAGCGGGAGCCCGACGGGGAGTTTCCCACGGTGGAGAAACCCAACCCGGAGGAGGGGCCCGCCCTCAAAATGGCGGTGGACCTGGGCAGGAAGGAGGGGGCGGATCTGGTCATGGGGACCGACCCCGACGCCGACCGCCTGGGCATTGCCGTGCCGGAAGGTGACGACTTCCGGCTCATCACGGGAAACGAGCTCGGTGTGCTCCTGGTGGATTACATTTTCTCATCCCGGAAGGAGCTCGGTACCCTCCCGGAGCGCCCCGCCTTCGTGACCACCATCGTCACCACCGACCTCCAGCGCCGCGTCGCCCGGCACTACGGCGCGGAAGTGTACGACACCCTCACCGGGTTCAAGCACATTGCCTCGGTCATGCGGGAGTTCGAGGCGGATCCGAACGGTCCCACCTACGTCGCCGGGGATGAGGAGAGCTACGGCTACCTCCTTACCCCGGAGGTGCGCGACAAGGATTCGATCTCGGCGGTGCTCCTGACTACGGAGATGACCCTCTACCACGTGCAGCAGGGAAAGAGCGTCATCGACCGGCTCAACGAGATCTACCAGGAGCACGGCTTCTTCGAGGACATTCAGATCTCCCGCTACTTCCAGGGGCAGCAGGGCGTGCAGATCATGCAGGGCATGATGGATACCCTCCGGAGCACGCCTCCCAAGGCGCTCGGCGGAGAGAGCGTCACGGAGATGCGGGACTACCTCTCCCACACGACCACCACCTTCCCGGACGGGAAGAGCGAGCAGAACATCGACCTCCCGGAGTCCAACGTCCTCCAGTTCGTCCTTGCCGACGGCACGGTGGTGAGCGCCCGCCCCTCCGGTACCGAGCCGAAGATCAAGTTCTACGCCTCGATTCCCGGCAGCCCCGGCAAGCCCGTGGAGGAGCAGGCCCCGGCGGTACGCGCCAAGGCGGACCGCCTGAACCGCGAGATCACGGCAATGCTCGACGCCGCGGAGGGGGCGTAGGGGCGACGGGGGCCAGTGGCGGTCCCGGGTCCCCGTGGCAAGCCGGGAGCGCCCTCTGCGGACGGTGGGGCCCGGCCGCGGGCGCGTCGCGTTACCGCGCGCGTCAGGTTACCGCGGGCGCCGGCGTTTGGCGGCGCGGATCTCCCCGAAGAGCTCCCGGACACGCTGCTCACTGGTTATGCCCTGACTGAGACGCTCCGTAAGCTCTTCGAGGTAGCGCTCTTCCATGTTGTAGATCGCCGCTTCCAGCTGTCCGCTCCAGATTTCCCGGGCGAGTTCGTGGGGGTGCTCTTTGAAGGAGAGCAGCCGCTCCGCCTCCTGCACGGACAGATACCAGCGCACATCGTCCAGGGTGAGATCGTACTCCTCAAGCAAGTGGTTCACATTCATGGTTGCCGGAACGCTACCGGTGGGGCCCCTCCGTGTAAAGACGGCCATCCGGGAGCGCATTTACACGCCTCGCCAATTGTGGTACCCGTTCGCTCTATGAACCTACAGGCATCCGTTGCGGACATCACCTTCACCGCCTTCGACTTCGAGACCACGGGACTCGAACCGGCGGTTCACAAGATTGTCGAGTTCGGCGGTGCGCGCTTCAGGGGAGGCGAGATCCTCGAAACCTTTGAGGCCCTCGTGAACCCCGGTGTCTCCATTGATACTGATGCCGGCAGGATCAGCGGTATCACCAACGAAATGGTGAAGGACCAGCCGGCAGTCGAGACGATGCTTGCGCCCTTCGTCGAGTTCATTGGCGATTCCGTTCTTGTGGCGCACAATGCCGCCTTCGATATGGGTTTTCTCCGCGCCGCCCTTGATCGGGCCGCGCTCTCGCCGGTGAAGAACCTGATCATCGATACTCAGGTGCTGGCCCAGAAGGCCTTTCCCCGCCTGAAGAGCTACAGTCTCCAGAATCTGGTTGCCGAGCTGGGACTGCCCCAGGGCAACGCCCACCGCGCCCTGGACGATGCAACCATGTGTATGCGCCTCTTCCTGGCGTGCGCCGAACAGTTGAGCTTCATGGGAGAGATAACGCTGGAAGAAGTGCTGACATAGCCCGCGCCAGACCCAATACCGCTCCTCCACGAGATTCGAACTTCCCGCCCATATAGCCTTTTCAGGCGATTGAAGAATATTACGTGTCTGTTAGACTTTTTCGCGCCTGTTAGGCACGACCCGCCCCCCGGCCGGACCCCGCGACGGGGTTCGCAAGCGGTGGGCGCGCTCAATAGGCGCGCTCTCGGGGTTGGGTGTACTACCCTTTCGAACGGAGTGCTCATTATGTCCGATCAAACAAAGGAGTTTGAGGGTCTGTCCGGACGAACGACGGTGCTGGGACTTCAGCACATGTTCGTCATGTTCGGCGCCACAGTCCTCGTTCCTCTTGTCACCGGGCTGGATGTGGGTGTCACGCTCTTCGCAGCGGGTATCGGTACCTGGCTGTTCCACATTCTCACCAAATTCAAGGTGCCGGTGTTCCTGGGAAGCTCGTTTGCGTTCATTCCACCCATTCTTGCCGTTGCAAACCAGGATGCGTTTTCCCTGGCTCATGCAACAGGCGGTCTGGTCGTGGCCGGAGGTGTCTATGTGATCATTGCGATCATCTTCACCTTCGTGTCGTACAACGTGCTTCGCAAAATCCTGCCACCGCACATCACAGGTCCGATTATCATCCTCATTGGCCTCATCCTGGCGCCGGTTGCAATCGGCAACATAACGAACGTAACCGGGGACAATGCTGCAGCGCAGGCTGTCGTCGACCAGATCGGCAAGAACGGCGCCTGGCTGGTTGCAGGATTCACCTTCGGCGTCGGCGTCTTCGTGAAAGTCGGCCTGGAGCGCCTGGGAATGAAGTTCCTCTCGACGCTGCCCGTCTTGATTGCCCTCATCTTCGGCTACATCCTGTCGGCGATTGTCGGCATCATCGACTACAGCACCATTGCCGAGGCCGCCTGGGTCGGACCTCCGGGCTTCATGCTGCCCAAGTTTGCAGGAGGAGCGTTGGCCCTGATCGTACCCGTTGCGATCGTTACCGCGGTGGAACACTTCGGTGACGTGATCGCGGTCGGCAACGTTGTGAAGAAGGACTTTCTCAAGGATCCCGGTATCAACCGGACCCTCCTTGGTGATGGCCTTGCCACCAGCCTCTCCGGCTTCCTCGGCGGGCCCGCCAACACCACGTACAGTGAGAACACCGGCGCCCTGGCGCTCACCGGCGTGTTCAATCCGCTGGTCATGCGGATCGCCGCTGTCTTCGCAATCGTTCTCTCCTTTATCCCGAAGTTCACCGGCGCGGTTCAGTCCATTCCCGCTCCGGTCATCGGCGGAATCTCGATTCTGCTCTTCGGCATGATTGCATCGATCGGTATCCGGAACATGATCGACGCCCGGGTCAACTTCGACGACTCCCGCGTTCTGATCGTGGCCTCGGCCATGCTGGTTCTGGGCATTGGTGACGCAACCTGGAATATCACCGAAACGGTGAGCCTGAGCGGCCTCGGCCTCTCGGCGATCGTCGGTATCCTGTTGAACGTCCTCATCAACTTCCAGAGCTTCAAGCAGCCGCCGCCCAAGTCCCCTGCGGAGATCGCACGGGAGGAGGCGGAAGCGCGGCAGCAGTCGTAGCTTCCATGGTCCGGGCAGGCGCCCGGACCTGACGCGCAAAACCAGGGGAACCCTCCGGAGGGTTCCCCTTTTTCGTAGAGAGCTGGTCGGCGGGCTCCCGGAACCTGCAGCGCAGAGTGTACCGGGTTCACAGAGTTCACGGGCGGCGCCGCGTGGTGCGCCGGCTACGCAGGAGGTGGAGGGGGCTTGCCCGGCAGAGCAGATAATTGGGACGATGCCAACGGGGTACGCAGTGGGTATCATTGCACAACGGTTAGGCAGATTCGTGGCGCCGACGGGGCAGGGAACGGTCTTCTCTGTTCACGACCATGTCGTCAACCTTGCGGGTCGTCCCGGCGACAATGTGACGGCGGACCCTTCGCAGGCCCCGGAGCTCCCGGATGATGTTCCGCTCCTCGTCTCGCTGGTATCGCGGGAGCGCGACATGACCGATCTCGCCATCCACGTATCTGCGGTGCCGAAGAGTTTGCAGCCCGGCGATCCGGTTGCATGGAGTGACACCTCCGGTGAACCCGCAGGTGCAATTGCGACGGAGCGTGGAATCGTGACGGCGTCGGCGGCTCGGTGGAACGGGAGCCTTCCCGAGACCGCGGAGATCCGGCAGTTGCGTGCGAAGGTGACCGGCGGAAACGCCGGAGACGGGAAGGCCCGGGAGGGGAGCGGCGAGTCCGCCGACCGTTCCGGTGAAGTTATGGACCAGTTGGCTGCGGCACTCGCAGCGGCACTCGCCGATACCGCAACGGAGGAGAGCTTCCGCGGGGTCGTCCTCGATCGGGACGAGAATCCCTTCGCGCGGCGGGCGGCAACCCTTGTGGGTTCCGGCACGGATGCTGAGTGGCCGGCGGGAGAGTCGACGGCGGCCGGCCTGGTCGGGCTGGGGATCGGGTTCACCCCTTCGGGGGACGACTTCCTCGCCGGAGCGTTGCTGGCGGAGCGTCTCCTGGACTGGGAAGGCGCAGTACCGGAGACGGACCGGCGGGCAATCGCGGCGAACCTGGGAAGGACGACCCCCGGCGGGCGAACGCTCGTGTGGCTCGCCCTGCAGGGGAGCTTTCCGGCATATCTCATGGACCTCGCCGAGGCGCTCGCGACGGCGACTGTCAGCCACGCCGGGACCGCGGGAGATGCAGTCGGTTTCGACCAGGTGGTCCGGGATGCGTGTGCCGCCGCGTTCCGTCACGGCGAAACCTCAGGCATGGACGCGGTCTCCGGCTTGACCTGGGCGTTTCGTCGTCTGCGCGCGTCTTTGACAGCGGACCGCCGGCGGGTATAATTGAGCCTTCGATTAAGCATGAGCGAATCAATCGAGAACAAACTTCAGGAGGAGTTACATAATGAAGTTCATTGATCTGAGCATACCCCTGGGTGTGGGGACGCCCCCCTGGCCGACCTACATTCCACTCCAGGTGCAGTACTTCAAGCGGCTCGCCCCGAACGGTGCGAACGGCCAGGTGCTGACTCATTCCAACCACGTGGGCACCCACCTCGATGGTGAGATCCACTTCTACACCCCCGGCAAGGACATGGCCGAGTTGGACCTGGAGTTCCTGGTTCACGAGGGCGCCATCGTCGATCTCTCCGACATTGCCGGCGACTACGATGTCTACACCTCGGAGATGGTGGAAGAGCGTGTCGAGGTGAAAGAGGGGGACATCCTCATCATCAACACCGGCTTCCACCGGTACGGCTGGGACCAGCCCGGCGCGGATGAGGTCCGCTACATGGTGAAGCACCCCGGTCCCGATCGGGAGTTCGCCGAGTGGGCAAAGAAGAAGAAGCTTCGCTGGATCGGTGTCGACTGCGGAAGCGCCGACCACCCGATGAACACCAAGATTCGCGAGTGGATGCCGAAGCAGGCCAAGGAAGCGGATCAGCACTTCCAGAAGAAGTACGGCAAGAAGCTGGACGAGTTCTTCACCGAGGAAAAGTACCAGCTCATGCACATTGAGATGTTCAGCCACGGCATCATTCACGCCGAATGCATCGGCGGGGATGTCGATCTGCTCCTTAACCAGCGCGCAACGATCGGCTTCTTCCCCTGGAAGTTCGTCGACGGCGAAGCGAGCATCGGACGCTGCGTCGCAATGGTCGAGGACGATCGGTATGAGGAGCTCATGAAGAAGAAGGCGAAGTGCAAGCTCACCAAGTACGGTGACGTCTCACCCGCCGACAACGAGTGGCTCATCGAAGAGGCGCGGAAGAAGTAACGCTTCGTAGCGAAAGAAACCGCGCCGGAGATAGGGCGCAGCACACGACGAGCACGCCGGGCGTCGCACTGCAATCGCGCAGTCTGATGGCCGGCGTACAGAACAAAGGGCTCCCGATAGGGAGCCCTTTGTGTGTGATCGATGGGATGCAACCGCCCGGCGCAGCCTCGTACGAGTCACGCGTCCGGGGCGGTGGTGCGGTCTACACCAACGGAGAGTCGGGAATCCGCATGGTCTCGGAGGCCTTGAGCAGGTCGTCCGGAACCGGGCGGGTAAGGTCGTCGCCGACCATCTCGCGAAGGTAGTGCTTGATCGTGGAGAACCAGTAGTCTCTGCGGATGTAGTAGACCGTTGCGCCGCCGAGCTCGTGCTGATACTCCGGCCACGGATAGGAGGGCTGTGCCATTCCCAGGCCGTAACGCTTCCAGCCGTTGTAACTCTCGAAGGTGGACCACCACTCTTCGGCGCCGAGAGTCTCGAAGGCGTGTTGCGCCTTGGCGTAGTAGACCGCCGCGCCGACGCGGCCGCCGCGCTGATACGCCATGGAGTGGAGACTGATATGGATCTTGTCGTCGAACTTGCGGCCGTTACAGAAACCGGCGAGCTCGCCGTCGACAATGCCGACCATCTGATAGGAGTCCTTCAGGCGGTTTCGCAGCCAGCCGAGGACCTCCGCGTACACCCGGACACCAACAATGTCATAGAAGTCGTGGTCCACGTCGAGAAGCTTCTTGACGAACTCAAGGAAGGCCGGGGCCTCGTCCTTGCGGAGCTCACGCAAGACCATGGTCTTGCCGTTCTTCAGCTTGACCATTGCAGGCTCGAAGGGGGGCAACTCGACCTGGGGACCCGAGAGGAGCGGCTCGATATCGTGCACCTGTAGGGTGATCTCTTCCTGGGAGACTTTCTCCGGAGGATTTCTCTTCATTGGTTTTCTCCTTATGAAGGGGATTGCTGAGCAGCCATCCTACCCGCCATTGCGGTGCGAGTCAATTCACGGTCGCGCGGGAGATCTCCCGGGAGCGGCGCCGGATTGGGAATCCCGCGCCCGACCCGACGTGGCAAAAAGTGGCCGCTTCAGATTATTCCAAAAAAAATTTGAAATTCTATTGCAATTACTCATTGCGTCGTGCGGCCAGTATGGTACAATGCCTACCTGATTCCTCACCTCATGGAACAATGCAGGAGGGCTACGTGAAGTTTCCAGGTATCATAATTGGAGATACCCACGTCATTGAGCGAACAGTCAGGCAGGAAGACACCGCAGGTAACTTCTGGCAGACGGATGTCGAAGACCTGCTGTCCACCCCCAGCCTCATTGCCTACATGATGGAGGCAGCCGGTGACCTGGTCGACAGCAAGTTGCCGGAGGGTTTCATATCCGTCGGCAAGAGTGCAGAGGTAACCCACGAGCAGCCGAGCGTGGTGGGTGCCACGGTTTCCGTGAAAGTCGAGATCAAGAGCTTCGACGGCTACCACATTCGGTTCAAGATGACCGCTACCGACGATTCGGGAATCATTGGGCGAGGTTCCCACGTCCGGTCGATCGTGAACAAGAAGTGGTTGCTCATCAAGCTGAACAAGCGAATGACCAATCTGAACGAGTGATCAAACTGAAGTAGTTGAGATAGCACGTTACAAAGTCAGGAGGAGCATACATTGGCACATCAGGAGACACTTAAGGAGTTTGCCGAAACGCGTGCTCAAATGCAGGCGGGAGGCGGCGAGGACCGCATCAAAGGTCAGCATGAGAAGGGCAAGTTGACCGCACGGGAGCGACTGGAACGCCTTCTGGATCAGGGCTCGTTCGTTGAAGACCAGCCCTACGTGACCGGTAGGTCGACGGAATTCGGCATGGACACCAAGCGCTTCTACGGGGACGGCGTCGTTTCCGGGTCCGGCAAGGTTGAGGGTAAGCAGGTGTGGTTCGCGAGCCAGGACTTCACCGTCCTCGGCGGCTCTCTCGGAGAGATGCACGCAGAGCGAATCGCGGCGGCGCAGGAGAACGCCATTCGCACCGGTTCGCCTTTCATTGCGGTGAACGACTCCGGTGGCGCCCGGATTCAGGAGGGCGTGCTGTCCCTCCACGGGTACGCGAAGATCTTCCGGAACAACACCCTTGCGTCGGGTGTCGTCCCGCAGTTCTCAGTCATCCTTGGCCCCTGCGCCGGCGGAGCGGTCTATTCCCCTGCCATCACCGACTTCATCTTCATGGTTGACGGTGTCAGCAACATGTACATTACCGGTCCTCAGGTCATCAAGACGGTAACCGGAGAGGAGATCTCCCAGGAGGACCTCGGTGGAGCCGCGGCTCACTGCGGCGTCAGCGGTGTTGCGCACTTCCGATTCGCCAGTGAAGAGGAGTGCTTTGCCTTCATTCGGAAGCTGCTGTCGTATCTGCCGTCCAACAACCGTGAGCTGCCGCCCCTTGGCCCGGTAGAGGATCCCCCCGACCGGGAAACCCCGGGCATCCTGTCGGTTCTGCCGGAGGACGAGAAGCAGGCATACGACATTCGGGAAATCATCAACGAGTTCGTTGACCGGGACTCCTTCCTGGAGGTACAGCGTGACTACGCCGGGAACGTTGTCGTCGGCTTCGCTCGTCTCGCCGGGCGCACGATCGGCATTTTTGCAAACCAGCCGAAAGTGTACGCGGCATCCCTCGACATCAACGCATCGGACAAGGCGGCGCGGTTCCTGCGCTTCTGTGATGCCTTTAACGTGCCCATAGTGACGCTGTCGGACGTGCCGGGATTCCTTCCGGGCGTTGCCCAGGAGCACGGCGGCATTATCCGTCACGGCGCGAAGATTCTCTACGCAATCGCAGAAGCGACCGTGCCGAAAATCGCCGTCGTCGTGCGGAAGGGTTACGGCGGCGCGTTCATCTCCATGGCGTCCAAGGCCCTCGGCTACGACCGAGTCGTGGCGTATCCGAGCGCACAGATCGCCGTCATGGGTCCCGAAGGCGCGGCGAACATCATCTTCCGAAAGGACATCAAGGGCGCCGAGGATCCGGATGCCATGCGCAAGCAGAAGATCCAGGAGTTCAAGGAGTCGGTGACGACGCCCTTCAACGCTGCGAAGTTCGGCTACATTGACGACGTCATTGATCCTGCGCATACCAGGGCGGAACTCATCCGATCCCTGGAGATGTACATGCGCAAGACCGAGGACCGGCCCAAGAAGAAGCACGGGAATATTCCCCTGTAGCGACAAACCTGGTGAAGAGAGAGTGAATCGTGAACGTTGAAACCATGAGTTACGCCGTCGTTGTTGCCATCGCCGGCATGGCCATTGTGTTCGTGTTCCTCGCCTTTCTCAGTGTGTTGATGGCCGTGATCACCAGAGTGCTTGGTGATCGCCCTGAAACGCGTCGCGAAGGCGGGACCGAACGAACGGAAAAGGGTGCCGGGAAGGGATCGCAGGACCGAGCGCCCGAGGGCGGCAGGCCACCCCGGTGGGTGCTGGCGGCAGCCGCCGCATTCCTGGACGCCGAGGAGCGCGGAAGCGCGTCGAGCGGCGCCTGGGTTTCGACGCGGGCCACAGTGGAGGACCCGTGGATCGCCGGGCGCACCGGCGGCGAGAGCTTCGACTATGTGAGGAAAGATGCGGTATGAAACGACGTATACACCTGAAAGAGAACGGCAATGATTTCTGGGTCACCGTCGAACGGGACGGAGACGAGCTGAGCGTCCAGCGGGACGACCAGGTATACACGGTATCGGTGCTCGAAGTGGAGCGCGTGGACGAGCGTGTCCGGCCGGAAGGCGCCGAGCAGGCCGCACCGGTTGCGGCTCCCGCCGCGCCGAAACCTGCGGCACCTCCGACCCCGGCGCCCCAGGTCGGTCAGGGCGGGGTTGCAGCCCCGATGACCGGCGTAGTGAAGGAGATCCTGGTTGCCCAGGGAGACTCCGTCGAGCTCGGCGAGCGCCTCGTCATCATGGAAGCCATGAAGATGGACATTGAGGTGAACGCACCGAAGGCTGGGAAGGTATCCGCGGTGAACGTTGCCGCGGGTGACAACGTCCGTGAAGGCCAAGCGCTAATCGAGATCGAATAACCATGAGTCTTGTCGTATCGTTCCTGGAATCCACGGGCTTTGCCGCGCTGACGTGGCAGAGCGCCGCAATGATCATAGTTGGGATTGTACTGATCTACCTCGGGATCGCTCGGCGATACGAGCCCTTGCTTCTGGTTCCGATTGGATTCGGTGCCGTCCTCGTCAACATTCCCCTTGCGGGCATGTTTGGTCCCGAGGGCCTGCTCCGATACTTCTACTTCGGGATCGAGACCGGGGTGTTCCCGCCGCTCATCTTCCTGGGTGTCGGTGCAATGACCGACTTCGGACCGCTCCTCGCGCGGCCCCGGACGTTCCTGCTCGGGGCGGCGGCGCAGTTCGGTATCTTCGCGACCCTTCTCGGCGCGCGCGCCCTTGGCTTCGACTTCGCCGAGGCGGCTTCGATCTCCATCATCGGCGGTGCCGACGGCCCGACGGCCATCTACCTGACCTCACGGCTCGCTCCGGATCTGCTGGGGCCGGTGGCAGTTGCGGCGTACTCCTATATGGCGCTTGTGCCGATCATACAGCCGCCCATCATACGCCTGCTCACCTCGAAGAAGGAGCGCTGCGTCGTAATGGGCGAGGTTCGCCAGGTATCGAAGACCGTGCGAATCGTCTTCCCGATTGTAACGACGATTATCGCGGCTCTCTTCGTCCCGGCGGCGACACCGCTGATCGGTATGCTCATGCTCGGTAACCTCTTCAGGGAAGCCGGCGTGGTTGAGCGCCTGTCGAAGACCGCGCAAAACGAGCTGATTAACATTGTCACCATACTGCTGGCGCTCTCGGTCGGATCGAAGATGTCCGCCGAAGAGTTCCTGACTGTCCGCACCATTCTGATCATTGTCCTTGGACTCGTTGCCTTTGGCATCGGCACGACTGCCGGAGTCCTGCTGGGCAAGCTCATGTACGTTCTCTCGGGGGGTAAGGTGAACCCCATGATTGGTGCAGCCGGCGTCTCCGCCGTGCCGATGGCGGCGCGAGTCGTGCAGAAGGTCGGTCAGGAGGAGAATCCCTCCAACTTCCTGTTGATGAACGCCATGGGACCGAACGTTGCAGGAGTGATCGGTTCGGCAATAGCCGCCGGTATTCTGCTCTCTCTGGCGTAACAACTCTCGCAGTCTGCTCACGCTCGACGTCCCCGCGCTTCTCAGTGCGGGGACGTTGTTTTTTTGACGTGCCGGGCGTGGACGCGCCCTCCTCTGGTGCCGACGTTGCCACCACGACCCGCGCGTGACGGCCGAACCGCACTCCGGTTTGACAGCGGGAGTGGCGAAAGTATATTAGTGACATACCAGACTCATGCCGTCGAGGAAGGTCAGGAGGAGCTAATGCAAGCGGAAGCAACCAGAGACGGTAGCCGCCTTGGCGTCAGTTACCGTCGCAAGGACGCCCTCGATAAGGTCCACGGTCGAACCCAATACACGGATGATTTTCGGGTCCCCGGCATGCTCTATGCAGCAGTCGTCCCCAGCTCCCGTGCCCACGCGAAGATCGTGAACATCGACAAGTCCAGGGCCGAGGCAATGGTCGGCGTGCACGGGGTGTTCACCGGCGAGGACCTGCCGTACCTCATTGGACTCTACCTCGGAGACAAGCCGGCTCTTGCCCGTAGACGAGTGCGCTTTTTCGGCGAGGCCGTCGTCGCGGTAGTCGCCGAGACGGAGAAAGTGGCGCTCGAAGCAGCGGAGCTCGTCAAGATCGAGTACGAAGATCTGCCTGTCGTGAAGTCTCCCAGAGAAGGTCTCGAGAAGGACGCACCGATTCTCCATCCCGACATGGCCGAGTACGTCCACATTCCCGCCATCCATCCGGAGCCAGGGTCAAACGTGGCGAATCGCACCAGGATCCGGAAAGGGGATGCAAAGAAGGCCTTTGAAGAGGCGGATGAGGTCATTGAAGGGGAGTTCCAGTTCCCGCCGGGAGATCACGTCTGCATGGAGCCGCGGATTGCCGTTGCGGAAGTGAAGGCCGATGGTCAGGTGATCATCCGCAGCTCGACGCAGTCTCCCTACGGCGTTCGGGGCATCATGAGCCGGGCGCTGGGCATTGCCCCGGGGAAGCTTACGATAATCGCGCCGGCGGTGGGCGGCGGCTTCGGCGGTAAGGCCGGTGTGCAACTCGAGCCGCTTGCGTACCTTCTGTCGAAGGCGGTTGGCGGGCGACCCGTCAGAGTCGCGAACTCCCGGGAGCACGACCTGATGAGCTCTCCCGGTGCACCGGGCCTGCAATCACGGGTCCGACTGGGGGCGAAGAAAGACGGTACTCTCGTCGCCGCGGACATCGAGTTTCTCTTTGATTCCGGCGGCTACGCCGACTACGCCGTCAACGTAAGCCGCGCCGCAGGGTACTCCTGCACCGGCCCCTATCGGATTGACAACGTCACCGCCGACTCGATCTGCGTGTACACCAACCACCCCTTTGCCACGGCGTACCGAGGATTCGGGCACATCGAGATGGTCTATTCCATTGAGCGTGCCATGGAGCTCCTGGCCGAGAAGCTCGGGGTGGACCCCATGGAGCTTCGTCTGAAGAACGCCATCAAGGCGGGGGACACGACCCCGACGCAGAACGTCCTGGACAACAACACCGGCGATCTACCGGAGTGCATCCGCCGCGTGGCAAAGGCCATTGACTGGGAGTCTGGAACCAGAAAGGTGGATGGTGACGTGGTTCGCGCCAAGGGGATCAGCTGCTACTGGAAGGCACCGGCCATCCCGACATTCACGGACGCCGGCGCAATGGTCTCCTTCAACGAGGACGGTTCGGTGAACCTGATGACCGGTGCGGTCGAGATAGGCCAGGGAATCTTCACCGGCCTGAGCCAGGTAGTGGCGGAACGCCTGGGAATCGATCCCGAGCAGGTGCACTGCGTCAGCGAGATCATGACCGACCGCGCAGCCCACGACTGGACCACTGCGGCCAGCCGGACATTGTTCATGGTCGGGCGTGCCGCGCTCATGGCGGTGGACGACGCCGTCGCCCAGATCAAAGAGGTGGCCGCCGCGCCGTTGCGCGTGCCCGTTGAGGATCTCACGGTGGCGGACGGGCGTGTCTTCGTAAAGGACGAGCCGGAGATCGGGCTCGATCTGAGCCAGGTCGTTCTGGGCTACGTATATGAGAATGGAAATGCGATCGGCGGGCCCATCATCGGACGGGGACGCTACATTGCCCGCCATCTCTCCCATCTCGATCCCGAGACCGGTAAGGGCCACCCGGGTCTCGAGTGGACGATCGGCGCCGAGGGTGTCGAGCTGGAGGTGAACCGGCGCACCGGGGCATACCGAATTCTCAAGTCCGCCTGCGCCATGGACGTCGGCAAGGTGATCAACCCCGCTCTGGCGCGAGGACAGGTGGTCGGCGCCATGGCCATGGGCATTGGCTACACCACCCGGGAGGCCTTCGAGTTCGATAGCCGGGAGCGTATTCTCAACGGGAAACTCCGGGACTTCAAGATTCTGAGATACGGTGAGCATCCGGAGTACGTCGTTGACTTCGTCGAGACACCGCAGCGGGATGGACCTTTCGGTGCGCGGGGACTCGGCGAGCAGGGAATCGTCGGCATGCCGGCCGTCCTCTCCGCAGCGTTCTCCCGGGCCGTCGGGAAACAGCTCAACGAGATGCCCATTACACCTGAGTACCTCTGGCGGAGCAGCCGCGAAGGAGAGGGGGGAGCACGATGATACCCTTCGACGTTGTGTACTATCGGCCGAGCAGCATTGATGAAGCCGTGACCGCATTCAAAGAGGCCGACGGCGAGGGACTCAAGCCGCGCTTCCTCTCCGGGGGGACGGAGATCGTCACCATGGCGAGGGATAACAAGATGCCGGCCCGCGCCTTCATCGACCTCAAAGAGATTCCGGAGTGTCACGTTCTGGCAACGAAGGGAGGCCGCTTCACCGTTGGGGCGTGTCTTCCACTGAACCGCGTGATTGAGGAGAACACCTGGCCGCTTCTGTCCAAAGCGTCCGGGGGAGTTGCGGATCACACGGTTCGAAACACGTTGACCGTCGGCGGCAACGCCGCCGGCATGCTGCCATACCGGGAAGCGCTGCTGCCCTTCCTGGCTGGAGAGGGAACGGTCACCCTGGCGGGTCCCGACGGCACCAGAACCGTCGCAGTCCGGGAGGCCTTCGACAAACGCCTGCGCCTCGAGGCGGGAGAGTTCATTGTCAACCTCTCGGTGTCCGAGGAAGCCTTTGCCATGCCCTCCCACTACGAGCGGCACACTCGTGACGCCAGGGTGGACTATCCCCTGGTCAGCCTGACCATGCTCCGGAACGGCTCGCAGATCCGCGCCGCCTTCGCCGGAACCGCGGCGTATCCGGTAGCGGAAGATGAACTGGACGACGCGCTCTCGGGATCCGGCACGACCGAGGAGCGGGCGCAGAAGGCGGTGGCCGTCATCGAGAAGGCAATCCGCACGGATATGCGAGGGAGCGCGGAGTATCGGAAGTTCCTCCTGACCGACGCCCTTGGGGCGGGTCTCAACGCAGTGGAAGGATAGCATCATGCAGGTATATCGCGGAGAAACGAGAGTAACCCTGAAGATAAACGGACGGGATGTGGAAGTCGTCATACAGCCGGGAGACACCCTGTTGCGGACCCTCCGGGAGAACATGGGCCTGGTCGGGAGCAAGATGGGGTGTGAGAACGGCGACTGCGGCGCCTGTACCGTCCTTCTCGACGGCAAGCCCGTCAAGAGCTGCTACACCCTGACCCTCGACGCCCTCGGCAAAGAGGTAACCACAATCGAGGGTCTGCAGCACACGGCGATCCAGGAAGCCTTCATGAACGAGTACGGCTTTCAGTGCGGCTTCTGTACACCCGGCATGATCATGAACGCCTACGCCCTCCTCCAGGAGGAGGGGAACCCGGATCCGGACACCGCTCGGGAGTGGATGGAGAGCAATCTCTGTCGCTGCACCGGCTACGAGACCATTGAGAACGCCATAAGGGCCGCGAGCGAGTAGCATGACGCACGCCGAGCCGGGCCGAAGCGACGGCCCGGCGGCCGGCAGCCTCCGCCCGCTGCCGGCGGCTCCGTCCGGTCGCACGGCAGGCGGCGCTTTCGTCGAGGCCTGTCGCCTATCGACGCCGGCGCCTATCGCCGGCGCCGGCCCCGGCGCCCCATCAGGGCCGGTCGCCCCAGAAGACCGCGCGGCCCCGTTCAGTGTCCACAACTTCAACAGGAGCCTCGTACGTATCCGCCAGGACGTCGCTCCGGATCGTCTCGTCGGGGCTGCCCGTGGCCATGACGTGCCCTTCCTTGAGGACGATGACGGTGTCTGCAAGGTTCATGGCGAACTGGGGGTCGTGGGTGGTGAAGAGGAGGGCGGTGCCCGCGCGGCGCAGATCCTGAAGCAGTGCCATGACCCGGGACTTGTTTCCGATGTCCAGATGCGACGACGGCTCGTCGAGAAGCATGGCTTGAGGTGCCTGCGCCATTGCGCGGGCCAGAAGGAGGAGTTGCCGCTCTCCCGCGCTCAGGACCGCCACACTGCGCCGGGAAATGTGGGATAGTCCGACGGTGACGAGAGCATCCTGCCCGATCCGCCGGTCCGTCTCTCCAGGCAGATCGAGTGGTCCCAGGTGCGGCGTTCTGCCCAGGAGAACGTACTCGTTCAGGCTGTAGTCGAAGGGCAGGTGCTCGTCCTGCGGGACGAGGGCAAGAATGCGACCGAGCTCCCGGCGGTGGTACTCTCCCACCGGCCGGCCGCCGACCAGCACGACACCATCCCGCGGGCGGAGCCACCCCAACCCGATTCTCAGAAGGGTTGTCTTTCCCACACCGTTCGGACCGAGAAGGGCCACCGCGCGCCCGGGGTGCAGGGCAAAGCTGACGCCCGTGAGCAGCCGCGCCTGCGACTGGTACGCAAAGGCGATGTTCTGATACGCAAGGACAGCGGCACTCATCGTCGGGTCCTCACACTCATCGTCGGATCCTCACACTTCCCCGCAGGAGCAAGGTACCGAACAGAACTGAGCCGATGAGGGAGGTCACCACGCCCAGTGGAATCTCTCCTGCCAGGAGCGTCCGGGCGATATTGTCACAGAGCACCAGAAAGATGCCACCGAGCAGGATGGCTGCGGGCACCCCGAAGCGCGTGTCCACCCGGAAGAGCCGCCGCGCCACGTGGGGCATAACGAGACCGACCCAGGAAATGACTCCGGCAATCGACACCGACACCGAGGTTGCAATGGTGGCCGCGACCAGCAGAATAGCGCGATCCCGGGCGGGCGCGATGCCCAGGCTGAAGGAGACCTCGTCCTCCAGGCTGAGAACATTGACCCGCCACCTCATGAGGTAGAGGAGAACCAGGGAAGGAACTGCAAATGGGACGATGAGGACGAGGCGCTGCCAGGTTACGCCCGACAATCCGCCGAGAAGCCAGAAGGTGATCTCAGGGAGCTCCTCGTAGGGGTCTGCGGCAAACTTGATGACGCCGACTCCGCTCGAGAAGAGGGCGGAGACGACGATGCCCGCCAGAATGAGCCGCAGGATCCACCCGCCGAAGCGGGCGTGCCGGGCAACGGTGTAGGAGAGGATCAAACCGGCGAAGCCGAAGACGGCGGACACTCCCTGTACCGCCCCGGGGACTGCTCCGGCAACCAGGAAGGTGAGGGCGGCGCCGAAGGCGGCGCCCTGGGAAACCCCGACGAGCCCCGGCTCGACCAGAGGATTGCCGAAGAGGTGCTGCAGTACCAGGCCCCCTCCTGCAAGCGAGGCGCCCACCAGAAATGCAGCAAGAACCCGCGGAAGTCGCAGGGTGAGAAAGAGGGTGCGCCCGATATCGTCGCTGAGCAGTTCCCACGGCCAGGTGAACCCGGCCGTGGGGAAGCGCCCGATGAACAGTGAGAAGGCGATGACTACGACGCCTGCGAGCAGGAGGAGCCACAGGTGCCGCACATCACGGGCGTCCTCGTGGCGGCGCTCAGCCTCGGCGGCTCCGGAAGTCTCCATGTCATTCACGGCTCGATCTCAATGTCACCCTCGAGTACCGAGAAGACGATTTCCCGTGTCTCCGCACGACTCATCCCGTACATGACCTGGAAGAAGTCGTAAACGGCACTCGTCATGTTGAAGTCCCCGAACTGCTCGGGGTGGATGGTCTGTGCGAGCCATTGAAGGCCGAGGATCCAGCGCACGTCGGGCTGGTCCCAGCTGTAGTAGTCGATGGGGAAGGCGTAGAGCCGGTCGTTCCGGACGGCCCGAAGGGATCGCCACCGCGAATCTTCCGTAATGCGCTCCATCACGTCACTGATGTCGTTCCGGTAGGACACCACGAAGATCGTGTCCGGATTCCAGGTGAGGACCTGCTCGACGTTCACGGTCTGCCAGCCGCCGCCGGTTACCTGGTCCGCCCATATCGGCCGGGCGCCGGCCTGGTTGAGGAGGGTGGTCTGGATCCACCCCTTCGGCGGGACGTTGACCGCCGCCTCGTTCCCCTGAAGGGCGTAGTAGACGAAGAGTCCGGTCGGGCGCTCCGACGCGGGGACGCGACTCACCCGCTCCGTGACGAAGGAGACGCGCTCATCAATGTAGTCGACAACCTCCCGGGCCCGGCCCTCGGCACCAAAGATGCGGCCCATCATGGTGATGTCCCGCGTGTAGTCCTCCGGTGTCTCGAGTCGGACATATACCACCGGGATTCCCAGACTCTCCACGGCGTCCCCGATGCTTCCCTTCATGAAGTCCTTCAGAAAGACGACATCCGGACGGGTCGCCGCGATCTGCTCCGGCCCCGCGTTGCGTTGGAGGATCTGCTTCTCCGTGTAGTTCGGATCATACGCCCGCAGGAAGTTGCCCTTCCCCTGGTCGATGCGGTTCACCGCAGTGAGAGAGTCCCGCGCGGAGGGGAACAGGTAGACGGCATCCGCGATCATGAGTACGGCGCGGCCGGCGGCAGTTACGCGTTCCGGATTGACCGGAACGGTGACCTGACGGTCCAGGGCGTCAGTTACCGTCACCGTTCCACTGTCGGGGGATTGCTGGGCCGCCGGAAAGCCCGTCAGTAGGACGAGAAGAACGAGTGCAATAGGAACTATGAGACGAGTACGCACGGTAGCCTCCTTAGGAGCGTTCGCGAAGTCGCTGGTAGTCAGTCTGCGTGTCTATATCGGTGCAGACCAATGGGTTGTCGACCTCGACCAGGTGCACGGTGTAGTGCCGATGAATCTCCTGCATGGTAGCCGAAGGGGGGCTCGCAAGAATACGGGGGATGAGTTTCCGACTCATCACGACCGGGTGTCCCGGGTGTCCCCGGTAGACCGGCCGAGCCACATCGGCGAAGCCGCCCTGGAGCACCATATCGACGTCCGCAGGATCGATGCCCGGAAGGTCGCCGGGCAGCACCGCGAAACGCGGCGTAGTGATTTCCCGCACACCTCGCTGGATCGAGGTGAACATGCCGAGAGGGTACCAATGGTTGCACACCCGGTCAACGTCGGCCATACCCGCGAGGAGCGTAGAAATGCGCTCCGCATCGTGGCCGAGAACGACGACCACCCGCGTACTCACGGCTCGAGCTACCTCCACGACCGCCTGGATGACCCGGCGGTGCCGGTACGGCTGGAGAAGCTTGTTTCCGGCAAAACGACTCGAGTAGCCTGCCGCCAGCACAATCGTCTCAAGAGCGTGCTGCCTGTCCCTTGTCACCGGTGATTTCCCTTCCCGCATCTCGTGCACGGCCAAAGCTTCCACCGTGATTCAGACACGATGCATCTTCTGATTGATCCGTAGCAAATCAGAACACGCGGATGAGTGCAACTCATCGCAACGTGCGAAGGCTCTCCGCGGGAGAGGCTTAATCGGTGCTGCCGTTCAACCAGGCGATGAAGGAATCGCTGAGTGCCCGGTACACAAGGTCGCGCGTGTCCGCCGTCAGGTGGTGTACCGCGCAGGTGTGAGCCTGGAAGGCGTCGCGAACCTCAGCGAGAAGCACCGGTCGCACCACAATGAGCGCCGCGGTGCGGGTCGTGCCGGTCAGCGCGTGAAAGGCCGGGAGAAACCCCTCGCGATTGCGGAGCTCGAGGGGGCCCACCTCGTCGAGGATCCAGAGGCGCCGCGGAGCGGCGAGACCGGGTGAACCTGCGGTGAAGAGGTCGTTTACTGCTTCGATGGTCGTCCGGGAGAAGCGGAACGGGCCGACGACCGGTCCGGTGAACCCCGCGGCTCCTCCTGCGGATCCGCGGGTGTCCGCCGCAAGGGGCATGCGGTCGTTCGCCGGGAGGAGGAGGGCCGTACGCATCGACCCGGATCTTTCTGTAACGACCCCTGCAACCGACTCGGCGCCATGGTCCTTCTGAAGTGCGTGGGCCAGGCGGAGGGCGAGGGTGCTCTTGCCGACGCCGCGGTCGCCGCTAAGAAGTGCTACCGGTGGAGCCATTGTCGCCGTCGTCGAGGCGATTCTCCAGTGTCCGCATGCGTTTGGTGAGCTCGTTGATGCGAAATTCGATGGAGTTCAGTACCCAGAACTGAAAGTGGTAGAAGCGATTGTGCGAGTGGATCATCCAGACGATCTTGATGGAAACCAGGAGCACACTGATCTCCAGCGAGACGAACGCCGGAATGATGCCCAGCCACACCTCCATGAGGAAGAACGCCAGGATCAGCGCCAGAAAAACGACGTTGATGATGTTGTCCTTACGCGTGTATGACCGTCCGCCGACGCGGCCGATCATCTCCTTGATCTGCTCCTTCTCCTGTTGGAACTCTTCGAGCTCCTCGCGGAGTTGCTGTTCATCTTTGTCTTTGACGCTGCTCATGGTGTACTCCGTGGTGCAGGCGCGCTTACTTGCCCAGGAGCTTCAGCATGTACAGTTCGACGTAGCGTTGCAAGGGTTCCCGGCGTCGGATTTCTTTAAGGGCGTCCTTCTCGCACAGATTGTTTGCAAGGGTGTGGATGCGGGCGCGATCGGGTGGGTGGGCCCGGAGGCCGCTCTTCATGCGGCGGAGGAAGTCCCGGACCAGGGCGTTCACATCTTCCACCAGGTTCTGCTTTGCCTGGGGATCTATCAGGGGATTCCACTTGTCGATCAGACTCTGGAGGGTCTCGTCGACGGTGCGGTTGGGGCCGGTATACTCCTGCTGGAGTCTGCGGACGGCCTTCTGGTACTGAATACGGCTTGCGCGTCCCGCGACCGCCTCGCTCTGGGAGCCTGCGGAGCCCGGACTGTCGGTGCCGGCGCGTTCCGATCCGGCCCCTGCGGCGCCGTCACCGTCGCCGGCAATTCTCATCTGCGCGGTTCCGACGGAGGAGAACGCCTCAGCGGTTGTCCGGGGCACCCTGCCGGCGGACCCCCTTCCGCTTCGCTTGCCCGCGCGCTCCTTGCGCTTGTCACGGCTGACGAAGAGAATTCGGAACAGCTTCACCATTGCGTAGAGAAACGGAACCGCCTGCCACACGGGTAAGGTGAGACGCGCATCGTTGTATATCTGTTGCCGATTGAGCTCGAGAATTTCCGCATAGGGCCTGGTGGTACCGCTCTTTGTATCTACAAGCGATGTCATCTGGTGCTTCGCAGTCTCTGAAACGTCGGTTCCCTGGATGGCCGTGCTGATCACGTTGAAGTTGAGCAGCCCCATGAGGAGAGGATCGCGCCGGCGCAGTTGCTCCTCCACGTCACCTTCGAAGGTGTCGTCGTCATTCATGGAAGCGACGCTCTTTTCGGAGCGCATGAGGTCGGCCCAGGAGTTCAGGTAGAAAGCGTGAAGCTCCTGGGAGCGCTCCTTCCTGCGCCGGAGCAGCAGGGGGGTAACGCGGCCGCGGGCGACGTAATACTCCGTGTCGTCGGGCGCTTTGACCCGGATTACGTCGGCAAGTCCGGTCTCCTTGTCGGGTTTGAGCTTGTTGGTGAGGTACGAGTTGATCTGCGCCTTCGAGCACCGCTTGGAGACCGGGACACCCCGGGAGTCCGTGATCTCGTAGACGTCCGAGATGGTGTAGGCGTAGGGCTCACGGTGAAACCCGTTGTCGACCGCCTTGAGGGCGGCGTCGAGGTCCTTTGCCTGCTGCCTGATGGAGTTGTAGTGCACCGCGAAGTAGCCGAGGAGGTACGCCGCCTGAGCGTAGTCGTGGTCATCCGAAAGGGGCTCAGTCTTTTGTCCGAACTCCTTGATGATCACCGTGGACAGGCTGGTCCAGAGATGGAAGCTGAAGTCCGTAGGTGAAGTGATTGTCTCCAGGGCATCTTCCGGTGAGGTCATTGCCTTGTCGACAACCTCCTTCACCGCGATGCCGCGGTTGGGAAAAAAGGTCTTCAGGCGACTCTGCACGTATCCGGCGTTTTGCGATGTCCGCAGGTAGTTGCGAATCTTCTGCAGCAGGAGGAGGGCGAAAGCCTTCCCGACCATCTGTGCCGGAATGAGGAGGCTGCGGATCCCGTCCGGAAAAAGCAGACGGAGAATCAGCAATGGCGGCTCAGGGGGGCTGCGCAGAACCTCAATGAAGCCGCTGGTCACGTCGATGGGGCGTACCAGTCCCGACGGCACCGGCACCTCCATGGTTTCGTCGGAGGGAAAGGGGAGAACGGTTCGTTCCTTCACCCGGGCGTACTCGCGCTTCAGTTTTCGAAGGAAGTACTCCGGGTAGTAAACCCCGATAATGTGGCCGTCGCGATACTCAACGTCGCAGCGGCTTTCCTTTTCGAGCTCAATGAGCCGCGCCGCAAGAAGGTTCTCCAGGTTGTCGTCCAGATCCTGGAGGCCTGGGTTCGATTCGAGGTGGTGCTCGACGTACTTGCGTGCAAAGGCTGAGAGACGCTGAAAGTCGGCTCTGGGATTGCCGGAGCGCTCTGCATAGGCGTACAGGATGTTAGCAACGTCGTCTGCGCTCGACATGGGGCATTCGGGTTCCGTAGGACATCAGTATAGTCTCTTTTAATTGTCGGGGAAAGTCGGGAACTCTGTAGCGCGTCCCCCGATTTGACCAAACCCGTGCCACGGGATAGACTCCCTTGCATGGTGCGCCATGTAAGAAGGTATCGGTTCCGGGCTGCCCTGGTCGGCCGCGTATTCGGCGTGGTCCCGGCAGCCACGTTGCTCCTCTGGCTGGGTATGCTCGCAGGCTGTGCAACGCCGCCCGAAGAGGTGCCGACGGAGGAAGCTCCCGCGCAGGAAGAGCCCGCCGAGGACACCGCTCCGGAAGAAGAGCCTGCCGAGACTGCCGAACCCGAGGCGGAGCCCGAGGAAGCGCCACCGGAGGAAGCCGAGCCGCAGCCCGAGCCCGAGCCGGAACCTGAAGAGCCCGCGGGAGCGGATGGGGAAACAGCCGCGGATGGCGACTACGAAGTCACGGAAGAAGTCTACAACCAGACGTTCAACGAGGTGGAAAAGACCATCGAGGAGTTGAACAAGATCATCCGGGATCGGGACTTCGATGCGTGGCGCTCCTACTTGACGGACGCCTACGAAGAGAGATACTCCGACCCTGAGGAGTTGCGGGATATCTCGAACATGCCGATCCTGCAGCGCAACGACATCACCCTTCGTTCGCTTCGAGACTACTTCAGATGGGTGGTCGTGCCGAGTCGCGCAAATGCCCGGCTGGACGACCTTCGGTTCATAACGGAAGACGAAGTCGAAGCGATCATGAGCATCAACGGTCAGCAAGTGATCCTCTATCACTTGAAGAAGGTCGATGGTTCCTGGAAAATCTACACGTCTTAGAGTACAATGAGCCTGCAACGCTCTGTGAAACTGAAAGATCGGGAGATACCTATGAAGAGGTTTGTGTTCGTCGCTGTGGCGTTGGTCCTGATTGCCTCAGTGGTTGGCGCGCAGCAGTCTGAAGAGCAGCAAGGGGAACAGGAACCCCGCACCATTGAGGAGCTCTACCTCAGTCAGGATATCGAGCTCCAGATCATCCGCAGCCAGGCGCTTTCTCCTGATCGCGAAATGAAACTCCTGGCACTTCAGAGCATTCGAAGCATGGTCGAGGACGGCTCCCTCACGGAGGAGAACCCCGGTCTCTTCGTTGTGCTCGAGTCACTTGCGCTGGAAGGTACGGGACGAACGGTCCGGTCCGAGGGACGGATCGTGAACAACTATCCTGAAATACGCCGTCAGGCCGCAAGCGTCCTCGGCGAGGTTGGTGGAGAGGAAGCGCGAGAGGTCCTGGTTTCGATTCTGAGGGAGGATCCGGAGCCGATGGTCCTGTCAGAAGCGGTATACGCCCTTGGTGCCGGCGACATGGAGGTGGACGAACGTACCCTTACGTACATCGTCGATGTCCTGGATAGCTCCAACACCAGTGAGGCTCCGGACAACAACCTTGCGTATGCGACTCTGCTCACCCTGGATAAGATTGCTGAGAAGCAGGATGGTATATCAGATCCGGAGATCCTTGATGCAGTGCTGAACGTCGCCACGGGACGGTACATCCGTACCGTTCGACTGAAGGCGCTCGATACGATCGATAAGCTTCGAGGGCTGGATTAGCAGAAACTGATCGCGTCCAGACACACACGTCAATGCCCCGATCTCTTCGTTTCGGCCGGTTCATCTTGAAGTACGGGATAATCGGCCTTGTCATAGTCGTTGTCTACGCCAACACCACCATCCCATCGGAGGCGTCCGAGTGGATCTACGTTAATGCCGATGCGCTTCCGAGCAATCGGGTTGGATTGATCCTGGGAACAAGCCAGTATCTCGCCTCGGGCGGACCGAACCCTTACTTCGAGCACCGGATCGCCGCTGCAACGCGGTTGTACGAGCTCAACAAGATTGAGTTCGTCCTGGCGAGCGGTGATAACGCGCATCCTTCTTACAACGAGCCGCAGCGCATGAAGGAAGCGTTGACGGCACGGGGAATTGACGACGACGCCGTCTTCCTGGACTACGCCGGCTTCAGCACACTGGACTCGGTCATTCGGACGCATGAGGTCTTCGGTCAGGAGTCCTTTACGATCATCACACAGGCCTTTCATGCCGCCAGGGCGGTCTACATTGCCCGGCACCGCGGGCTGGACGCCGTCGCATACACTGCGGAAGATGTGACCGGCCCTGTCGGTCTGCGGACGAGCATTCGTGAGTACTTTGCCCGCGTGAAAGCTCTCGTCGACGTCCATATTCTCCGAAGCCAGCCGCGGTTCCTGGGAGACCGCGTCTGGATCTACTGATCACCGCGCTTGCCCCGAGAGTCGGTTCAACGCCCAGGATGCGTGTTCCCGAACGATCTCGTCTTCATCCGCGGTGAGCTTGCGGAGTTGCGGGATCGTCTCCAGCGCACCGAGGTTGGCCGCCACAACGCAGGCATTTCTGACCAGACCGCGTCGCCTGGCGCGGAGGAGCGGGCTTCCCGCAAAGCGGGCGCGGACCGCATCGTCCGAATCCAGCGCGAGTATCTCCGAGAGTGGGACGAAAGGCCCGGCGTTGTCCGTGAGAAAATCATCTTCCGACGTTTCCGCGGCGTTTCTGTTCAGAGGACACACTTCCTGGCAACGGTCGCAGCCGAAAAGCCAGTCCTGCATCTGCGTCCGCAGTTTCGGATCAATCGTACCTTGATGCTCAATGGTCAGGTAGGAGATGCAGCGGCGCGCGTCGAAACGGTGCGGCGCGTAGATGGCGTCTGTGGGGCAGGCGTGGAGACAACGGCGGCACCCCGGCGGGCAGTATGGCCGGAAGCCCTCCGGATAGCCTGTTGGCGCCAGCTTCACGGAGGTCAGAATTTCTCCGAGGAGAAACCAGCTGCCGAGGGTCGGATTGATCAGGAGGGTGTTGCGGCCATGAAACCCCACACCCGCCCTGGCGGCGTACACCCGCTCGCTCAGCGGGGTGGCGTCGGTGAAGGAACGGAAGCTCTCGCCGGGGCATTCCTCTCTGAGTTGCTTCACAACACGACGGAGCCGGTTGCCGATGACTTTGTGATAATCGCGCCCCTGGGCGTACCGAGCGACCCGGCCGTGCGGCCGATCCCGCTGCCGCTCCGGTATGGCGCGATTGTAGCTCAATGCCACGAACACGATGCTTCGGGAGCCTTCGACCAGTGCGCCCGGACGGTAGCGCTTCGGGAACTGGTAATGAAGATAGGACATGGACCCGGCAAAGCCCCGGGCGAGGAACTGAGCAAAGGCTCGTTCTTTGCGCGGTAGATCCTCGGCGGCGGCCACGCCGGCGATTGTGAGTCCTTCCGCGGCAAGAAGGTCCCGCAACCGTTGGAAGAACTGGCTTGATTCCATGGTCACCGTGCGATTGTACCGGGGGGAAGCGGAGGGGCGCAACGCAACGCTATCGATCCCCCGGGACCGCAACGCTATCGATCCCCGGGACCGCAACGCGATCGTTCCGCGGGGAACGCAACGCGGTCGCTCCCCCGGGAACGCAACGGGATCGATCCCCCGGGTGGGACGGGCAGGTGGGTGAGCCAACGCCGGGTGGTGTCAGTTGACGCTCTCCGGCACACTCGATTATGCTTCCGCACGGATTTCTTTCACATCCGGGATGTAGCCTAGTGGCTAAGG
>CAZZIE010000036.1:0-16191 GCA_964654185.1 uncultured Spirochaetaceae bacterium
GCACCCCCGAATCCGGCTGCCGGCTCCGATTTGGCCCCGAACCGGCCCGGCAACCCGCTCATGTGCGCAGCCATCGACACGTGCGCGGCCACCGATTTATCGGTCGTTGACCGATAACCGAACCGAAGCTACAGTAGTACATCAATCTGCGCAATGCAAATGGTGAGGGGGTCGAAAGATGAAGAACATTGAGGAATTGCTGCCGCACCGTCCGCCCTTTCTCTTCGTGGACCGAATTGAAAGTGCGACCGATGAACAGACGGTCGCCTACAAGACCTTTCCGGGCGACGCCTACTTCTTCAAGGGACACTTTCCGTCCTATCCTATCGTGCCGGGAGTGCTGTTGATCGAGACGATGGCCCAGGCCGGCGGTGCCGGCGTTAGGTCTCTTGGAAAACTCGGCGACGAAGCATTATTCTTTCTTGCCTCGATCGAGAAGGCGAAGTTCCGTCGTCAGGTCCGTCCCGACGAGGAAATCCGCCTGGTGATCGACAACCAGCGCATTACGCCGCGCATGATAAAGCAGCGCGGCGAAGCCTACGTGGGCCAGGAGCTCGCCGCCGAGGCGGAGTGGCTGTGTCTGGTCGGCAATGCGTCGGATCTCAGCAGCCAGGCGGCCCGAGGGTAGTTCCCGGGCCGGGGAGAACAGAGCATGGCAGTGATTGAAGAGACGGTACCGAAGCGAGTGAAGGCACGGGTCGATGAGTTCCGCGACTCCGTCGTCTCCTACACCAAGGACGAGAACGGGCAGTTCCAGCCGGAAACCTACGCCGAGATGTGGGAGACCGTGCGGAAGGTCGGGACGGCGCTGCTGGACATTGGGGTGACCCGGGGCCAACACGTCGGCATTATCAGCGACAACCGCGCCGAATGGATGCGCCTCGATCTCGCCACCCTCGGCATCGGGGCGGCGGACGTTCCCCGCGGTGCCGATGCGACGGAAGGCGAGATAGCCTACATCCTGGGCCACGCGGAGTGCAGAACCGTCGTCGCGGAAAACGGCGCCCAGGCACAGAAGATCCTGAACCACATTGAGGAGCTCCCGGAGCTCAAGACGTTGATCCTCATCGACGACGACAAGAAAATGCACACCGCCGCGGGGAAGCACAACATCGACGTGCTCACCTACGCGGATCTCCTGGAGCGCGGTGACGAGAAGCTGAAGAGCGGAAGCACGGATTTCGACACGGAGCTCGCCGCGGGAAAGACCGATGAGATTGCAACCCTGATCTACACATCCGGGACCACCGGTGAGCCCAAGGGCGTCATGCTTCGGCATCGTTCCTTTATCTTTCAGATGGATCGGGTCAAGAACATCCTCTTCCTGGACAACAGCGACATCTTCATCAGCATTCTGCCCATCTGGCACTCCTTCGAGCGGGCGGTCGAGTACGTCGTCATGAACTATGCCGCGGCGCTGGCGTACTCCAAGCCGATCGGACAGATCATGCTCGACGACATGGCGAAGATCCGGCCCACCTGGATGACCTCGGTGCCCCGGATCTGGGAGGGCGTGCGCGCCGCGGTCTATCGGAACGCCGGCAAGCAGAGCGTCGTGAAGCAGACGCTCTTCCACTTCTTCGTCGGGGTCGGGCAGACCCACGCGGTCCTGAAGAACATGTTCCGCGGCTTGCTTCCGCAGTTTCAACGGCGCTCGGTGATTCTCGACAAGATTGTCAGCATTATCCCACTGATCCTGCTTGCGCCGTTCAAGGCGCTTGGAGATGTGCTCGTCTTCAACTCCCTGAAGGAGCGGCTCGGCGGCCGTTTCGTCGCAGGCGTCTCCGGCGGCGGCGCTCTGCCTCCGCATGTCGACAACTTCTTCCAGGCCGCCGGCATCAAGCTCCTGGAGGGCTACGGCCTCACCGAAACCGGACCGATCCTGGCGGTGCGCCGGCAACTCGCTCCGGTGGTCGGGACGGTTGGGGAGCTTCTGCCCGACATTCAGCACAAGGTGCTTGATGAGAACGGCCGGGAGTGTCCTCCCGGGCAGAAGGGCGTACTCTGGGTGAAGAGCGAGCAGATCATGGACGGCTACTACAAGAAGCCGGACGCCACCGCTGCAGTGCTGGAGGAGGGCTGGCTCAACACCGGCGACGTCTGCGTCTTCACCCACACCGGAGCGTTCCGGATCCTCGGACGCGTAAAGGAGACTATTGTGCTCCTTGGCGGCGAGAACATTGAGCCCACGCCGATTGAGGACCGCCTGGTGAAGTCCGAGTACATCGACCAGGCCATGGTCGTTGGCCAGGACCAGAAGTTCCTCGGCGCCCTCATTGTTCCCAACGAGGAGAAGATGGAGCAGTTCGCCGTGGAGAACAAGATCGACTACATAGAGAAGGAAGAGCTCGTCGACCACGAGGAGTTTCGCGAGGTGGTCCGCAAGGAAATCGAGGGCCTTATCAACGCCAAGAGCGGCTTCAAGATCTACGAGCACGTCTATCGCTTCAGAATCCTCTCGGAGCACTTTGAGCAGGGCAAGGAAATGACGAACACCCTCAAGCTCAAGCGGGACGTCATCACCGAAAAGTACAAGCGCGAAATTGCCGAGCTCTTCCGATAACCCACGCGGCCGCCGTGCGCCCTCCGGGCGGGGCGTGCGCGCAGGCGACCCGGCGGCCGGCGGCGGCCTTCCGCAGGACGGCACGGAGGCACCTCTAAGCGCGGCCGCCGCCCGGGGCGCGGGCGCCGCCTCCCGCGGCGGTGGGGCGGGCGGAGCGGAGGCGCCAAACGACACCGCCGCCGCCCTGGCTGTCCGCGCCTTCCGCAACGACCTCGAGGGCGCCTTCGTCTCCCGGCCCAACCGCTTCATTGTCATTGCCGACACGGAAGAGGGACGCATCCGCGCCCACTGTCCCAATCCGGGCCGTCTGACGGAGCTGTTGATCCCGGGCCGGCGGCTCATTTTCGAGCGCCGCGCAGGCGGCGCCGGGGCCGGCGCCGCGGCGGGCGGCTGCGGCGCGGACGAATCGGCCGCCGGCGCTCCCGACACGGACGGAACGGGCAAAACGCCCGAGGAAGCGCCCGGCAGGTCCCCCCGCCGCACCCGGTACACCCTGGTGGGCGGCTACTATCACGGCCAGGCGCTCTCCCTCTACTCCGCCCGGGCGAATCAGATCGCCCGGGAACTGGTCCTTCCCACGATCTTTCCCGGCGCCCGGGACGTCCGGGCGGAACCGCGACACGAAGGCGGCCGCTTCGATTTTGCGGTGGAGACGCCGTCGGGGCGCCATCTCGTGGAGGTAAAGGCGTGTACGCTCATCCACAACGGCGTCGGGATGTTCCCGGACGCCGTAAGTGCCAGGGCGTCCCGGCACCTCCAGGAGCTCGCGGAGGTGGGCGGAAACGGCCACATTGTCTTTGTGATCATGAGACCTGCGGCGGAGCGGTTCGTACCGGATCTTCATACCGATCCGGTCTTCGCGCAGACGCTTCGGGAGATCTCAGGTCGCGTTCATCTGCACGCCGTATCTGTGGCATGCACCCCGGACGGTTGCGTCATGGTGGCGGACCCGTCGATTCCCGTCGATCTGTCGCCGGTCCGGTTGGTGGATGCGGACGCCGGTGCGTACATGCTGGTGATTCACCGGAGCGCGGCGACGCGGCGCGAGGTGGGCTCACTCGGTGAGCTCGAGCTTCCCGCCGGATACTACGTCTATGTGGGCTCGGGACGGCGCAACCTCGCCGCACGAGTCAAGCGACACCTGCGCCGTCGCAAGCGCATCCACTGGCACGTCGACCATCTGACCGTGGATGCCGAGAAGGTCACGGCGTATCCCATCTACACCGACGGCGACATCGAGTGTGACCTTGCCGCGCGCATCCGGAAGGTCGCCGGGGCCGAGGACGGCATAGTCGTTCCCGGGTTCGGCAGCTCCGACTGCGGCTGTCCGGGACATCTCGTACACCTGCCCCGAGATCCCCTGCGCACCGAGAGCTTCGTGGAGGCGTTGCTGGACTATCGCATGAACGCGATGACGTGACCGGCAGAGGGCCGCTGCCTTACTGCGCCGCCTCGCCCTCCACGGCGGTTGCGAACATCTGCTGCTGCGAGCCATCGGCGTTCATGGTGTAGAGCTCAATGCTTCCACCGCGATCCGATACGAAGAAAATGCGATCCCCTGAGGGAAACCACTCGGGTTGCGCATCCACGAAGTCGTTGTCGGTGAGCTTGGTCAGGTTCGAGCCGTTCACACCGACGACATAGATCTCCGGGTCGCCGTCGTGGGTTGCGGTGAAGAGAACCCGGCTGCCGTCCGGCGACACCGCCGGCTCACTCTTGAGCGTCTGCTGCTGCGCCCCGGTGAAGGCGCCGAAGCATCCGGTGAACAAAATCGCCGCGGCGGTGGCCACGACCAGCACCGGTACCCATCGTCCTATTCTCATGATCATCTCCTCGTTGAATACTGCGACTGCAGGAAGTTGGGCGAATACAAACAGCTCCCACTATAGAGGTTCCGGGGCGTCGGGACAAAGGGCCGGTGGCCGCAGTGACCGCGAGGCGCTTCCGGGCGGCGGCCGGCTGCGGGAAACGACTATGCGAGCAGAAAGTAGAGGAGTGGGAAGACGAGCAGGAGCGCGAGGGTGGTCACGAGCCAGCAGGAGTTGGCCAGATCGAGATCGAAGTCGTAG
Source organism: uncultured Spirochaetaceae bacterium (assembly GCA_964654185.1). Taxonomy (GTDB): domain Bacteria; phylum Spirochaetota; class Spirochaetia; order DSM-27196; family PWMO01; genus CAYFQV01. Next base: position 4,633 of record CAZZIE010000036.1, read on the forward strand.
AGCGCCGGCGGCACGAGAGCAATGAAGGCAGTGGGCATGAAGGAGATGATGGCAACCATCTTGAATGCGACGCCGTCCATGAGACCGCGAAGCCCGAACGCGAGGGCCAGGGGAATGATGATTGCCGGAATGAGGAGGTACTTGATGGAGAGGACCATGAGCACCTGCCGCCGGTAGGCAGAGATGCGGGCGATTCGGAGGGTCACGCCGATGGCGAAGCCGAGTCCGCCGGTCATGACCGGAACAATGATGCCGGAGGCGGCCGCCAGGACCTGCGGCGGTGCGAAACCGATCCACTTCAGGGCGCTTCCCAGAAGGATCGCCCCTATCGGTACGGCAATCAGGGGACGATCCGTCAGAAGCCGCCAGTTGAAGCGGAACTTCTGCAGGGCACCCTTGCCGATCTGCTGGGAAAGGGGGAACCCGACGGCGTAGTAGATGACCTCCTCGAAAACCCGGAAGAGCTGCACCACGGTGAAGCCTACCGGGCCGTACAGAACGTACCCGATGAGAGCACCGAAGATGCCGATGTTCGTAAACATGCCGGAGGTGAAAAGCGAGCCGGCCTGGTACGGCGGCACCCGGAAGGCGCGGATGTAGAGGATTGCGGCGGTGCCCCCAACAACCAGCGAGAGCGCTCCGAGGAGCGGGAGCGCGAGGAGCCGAGCATCTCCCAGGGTGAGCCGCCAGAAGGAGTTGATAATGGGGATCGGCTGTAATCCCACCAGCGCAACGAGCTTCATGACGCCGGAGATGCGTTTGAGTCGATCGAAGGACCCGGCAGACGCCCCGACCACGAGCCGCTGCATCGCGTAGCCGAGAGCCAGGCTTCCGAAGCTGACACCAAGAATGAATATCAGTCGTTCCATGGTGCACCTGCCGTGCGACAGCCCCGGCGCAACTCCTTTCTAGTGATCGATGTCAGCGGCCGGCCGCTTCACGTCGTCGGAGGCACTCTCCTCCACGGCGACGCGACCGGCATGCTCAATGGGCTCCTGACGACCGGAGCCGTCTCCCGGCCCGGAGGAGTCATCCTTCTTGCGGCCGAAGATGCGCGACCGCACGCGGCGGATGAGGCGACGCCACGCGGGCACCTGGCTAAGCACCGTAAGAACGATCACCAGAAACAGAATGAGGGACACCGGGCGCGTGAACACCGGGGCGAAACTGCCGCCGGAAACCATGAGGGCGCGCCGCAGGTTCTGATCCGCCATGGGACCCAGGATCACCCCGATCACCAGAGGTGCAATCGGATAGCCCATCTCGGTCAGGAAGTAGGCCACAATTCCAACCGGTATCATGAGGTAGAGGTTGAAGACCTTCGTTCCCAGAGAGTAGCTCCCGATCACGCAGAGCACCGCAATGATCGGCATGAAGAGTGCCGGTGGAATACGGAGCACCTTCACCACCTGCTTGGCAAGGAGCATGCCGCAGATCCACATGGCGAAGGAGGCAAGCAGCAGAATTGCCGAGACCTCCTCAATGAACCCCGGATTGTCGATCCGCAACATGGGACCCGGGGCAATGCCATGGAGCATAAGTGCGCCGAGGAGCATGGCTGCCGGGGGACTGCCCGGAACGCCGAGATTGAGCAGTGGAATCATGGCCCCGCCGATACAGGCATTGTTTGCCGTTTCGGTGGAGATGATTGCCGTGTAGGAGCCCTTACCGAACTCCTCGGGGTGCTCCGAGGAGTTCTTCGCGGCGCCGTAACTTACCCAGCCGGCTATATCCTCTCCGATTCCCGGAACCGCGCCGATTCCGACTCCCACCAGGGCGGATCGGACAATGTGCTTGAGATTCCTGACAATGGTCCCGAACTCCGGCAGAATGCGCTTGAACTTCTGCGCCTCCTTTGCCTGGAACTTGTCCCTGAGTACCTGGATGATCTGCGGAATGCCGAAGGCACCGATCAACACCGGAACCACCTCAATGCCGCCTTCAAGATTGCTGTTCCCGAAGGTGAAACGCGGATAGAACTGCAAACCCTCCCGGCCGACCGTAGCCAGGAAGAGGCCGACGAACCCGGCAATCCAGCCTTTGTAGACCAGGTCGGTGCTCGTCAGTGTTCCGCTGATGATGATGCCGAAAAAGGCGAGCAGGAAGAACTCGAAGCTGGTGAACTGCAGAGCGAGCTCCGAGATGAGAGGCGACAGGCTCACCACGAAGAGCATGCCGATGGCAGTACCAATGGCCGAAGCCGTGGTGGTCAGACCGAGAGCGCGACCACCCTCCCCGCGTTTGGCAATCGGATAGCCGTCAAGGGCGGTAGCCGCAGCCGCGGCGGTGCCGGGGATGTTGATGAGGATCGATGAGTATGACCCGCCATACACTCCACCGACGTAGATTGCAAGGAGTGCAACGAGCGCCATGCTGTGTGTCATGTTGTAGGTCAACGTCGTGAGCAGGGCGACGCCCAGCGTCGCGGTGAGCCCCGGGGTCGCACCAAAGAGAATCCCCATGATGGTGGCCCCGAAGAGTATGAGCATGGTCGTCGGATCCGTAGCCAGAACAACGATATGATGAAAGAACGCGCCGAGGGATTCTAGTGCCGCCATTGCCTACCTCAGTGAGTACCGGATGACCTGCATAAGCTGAACGATGCCGCCCTCCTTCGGGAGCGGCACATACAGGAAAAAGCGAAAGACCGGAACCAGGATCAGCGGTGTCAGAATAATGACCACCAGTCCAACTCGGAAGCGCCGCTTCAGATCCGGATCCGATCCGGCAATTCGTCGCGCCTGGACGTTCAGGCCAATGATGGCGACCAGGGCGAGAACGTCGGTTGCGAACTCGAAGGCCTCATCCACCCTGCCTGCGACGCCGGTGGCGAAGAGAATTACGAATACGGCGAGAATACCGCCGTAGCTGATGCTGAGCTTGCGGAGCGACTCGGCGGTATCGAAGTAGAAGGGATGTACGAAGTAGCTCAGGAACAACACGACCGCCAGGAAGAAGTCGATCCGCGGAATGTAGAAGAAGACGAAGGAGAGAAGTGCGAGGAGGATCCCGAGGAAGCGCTGATTCGCCTCGCTCATCCTTAGTCTCGTGGTTCGGACATTCGCAATGAAGTCCGCGGCGCCGCCGCGCTTGATCGATGCAACCAGGAGCACCACGCCGAGAACCAGAATGCCGGCACCAACGATCATGGGGAGCAAAGCCGGCGACACATACCAGACATTCTTGACGCCGCCGTAGGTGTCTTTCATGGGCATCTTGAAGGCCTCGAAGAGCACCCATGCCCCGAAGAGCACGAAGATGATGCTCGTTACGAAGTCCGCCCGGCGAAGCTGCCTGGTCTCCATCATGTCGGTACTACCCCCGGAACGACACGGGTGCGAAGCCGTCGCCCCGCACCCGTAATTGTAGTCTGATTACCCGGCACAAGCGCTATGGGCGCGGTATCCCAAGATCTCCCGGGTTGTCCGCCGCAAGGCCCTGTTCCCAGAGCGTCCATGACATGGAGCTCTGGAGGCCCGCCATGATCTCATTGGCCTGATCACCCCAGGCGCCGGAGAGAATGTAGAAACGCTCCTCCCCGAACTTCTTCAGTTCATCCGTAGCCATGGCTTCCTCGAATGCCTCTCCGAGAACCTGCTTCACGTCGTCCGGTGCATCGGCACGGATCGCAAAGCCGATGGATTGCTGGATGGGAAGCGGTCCCTCGAGAGAGGGAATGCTGTCGAAGGCCGAGGGAATGGTGTTCCCCGCAATGGTGAAGGAATCCGGCACGAGTACCGCCAGCGGGCGCAGTCGACCGGCTCGGATGAGCTCGGCCTGCTCGGCCACCGAGGTGATGACGAGTTGCACCTCACCGGTCATTGCCGCATTCTGAGCGGGAGCCGAACCGTCATACGGAATGAACTCGAAGTCGGCACCGGAGCCCTGCTCGAAGGCGAGCAGGTTCACGTGGTGAATCGAACCTGCGCCGCTCGCGCCCGCCTTGATTCCGCCGGGATCGGCCTTGGCGGCATCAACAAGCTCCTTGATGTTCCGGTACGGCAGATCCGGTGTCACGCTGACGACATCGGGTGAGCCACCGACGATGAACCAGTCCCACACGTCGACCAGATGATCGTAGTCCTCGACCATGACGGCGGTTGTCGTGTTCGACTCGGACGCGCCGACAAGGGTGTACCCATCCGGATCCTTGGAGTATGCCGTTGCCATGCCGACACTACCCGCAGCGCCGCCGGTGACGTTGGTCACGTTGATCGGCACACCGATGGCCTTGGACATCTCGCCCATGATGACCCGGTTACAGACGTCGGTACCGCCGCCGGCACCCCAGACGACGATGTCGGTAATGTCTCGAGCGGGATACTCAGCCTCACCCGCCCCAAACACCGATCCCGCCGCTACGAGGAGCAGCGCCAGACCGAAGACAATTGCTCTTTTCATAGTATCCTCCTGATTCCTGAACCTGTACAATATAAACTATATTGTATACAAAATACGCTACCACAGATTCACCATCTGTCAAGCCAATTTTCTGTGACTTTCGGTGTGGCTACTCGTGGGTATCGGTGTCGGCGTGGGTTCGCAGGGCGTCGCGTGATTTCAGGTGATGCTCCGACATGAGGCACTGGGCATTCCTCCCGTCCCGTGCGGTTATCAGCCGCAGGAGCTCCTGATGCTCGGGGTAGGTCTCCTCCGGCGGCCGGAGCAGGCCGCGCTGGTAGCTCTTGATGATGTAGCCGTGATTGTCACTGAGCTCCTGAATGGCGTCGTTGTGAGAGCACTGCACGATCGCCTCGTGAAAGGCGGAATCCTCTTCCTGATAACGGGTCCGCTCCCGTCGGGAGAGCGGAAAGGTGAAGTCCCGAAAGAAACGGCCGACCTCGGCGAGCTCGGCTTCGGTGGCCTCCTCGGCACAGAGGCGGGCGGCCATTCCTTCAATTGCAGCTCGGACCGCGTAGAGATCAATGAGCTCCACATCACTGTAGAGCTTCACGAAATAGCCGCGACGGCTCTCCTGGTAGAGGTACTTCTCACCGGCCAGCCGGCTCAACGCCTCGTTGATGGGAGTCTGGCTCACCCCCAGCGTTTCCTCGAGGTCCTTCTTGCGGACCTTGCTTCCCGGGGCGAGGGCGCCCTCCTCTATCATGCGCTTGATCGTGTCGTAGACGTGCTCGGTAAGGATGCGGTTCTCAATCCGTGGCATGATTTCTCGACAATTCCAGGACGCGCTCCCGGGACTCCTCAATGTGGAAGTGCATAGCCTCCTCGGCGCGCCGGGAGTCGCGCGTCTGAATGGCCTGGAGGATCGTGTTGTGCTGGGCAGCGCTCCGACTCGCTTCCTTGAGAAGGCCTTCGAGGTTGGCAATGAGGATGATGTTGAAGGATGAGATGATGTTGTACAGAAGCTGGTTGCGACTCATCTTCATGATCTGCATGTGAAGCCGGTAGTCGCTCTCCTTGATCTCCCCTTCACTGCCGCTCCTCGCCATCTCATCGAAGTCGGCAACCAGGTCGGTCAGCTCGTCTATCTCCTCCTCGGAGGCCGATGTTGCCGCTTCTGCGGCGCCGAGGGGCTCGAGCCTGAGGCGAAGGTCGTAGATGTGGACAAACTCTTCCGAGGTGAGTGTCCTGACGACAAAGCCGCGGCGCGGCAGTGATTTCACCAGCATTTCGTTTTCCAGTTTGGACAGCGCGGACAGGAGGGGGGTCCGGGAAACCCCGAGCGCCTGGGCAAGCTCGTCCTGCACCAGCTTCTCCCCGGACTTCAGCTCACCCGTCAGGATCATCTCCTTGAGCGTTTCGTAAACCTGGCCCGGCAGATCCTGATACTCAACCTTGTAGCGACTCACGTCCCCTCCGGGGCAAACTGTATACAGTCGTCATTACCTCAGTCAACGACCGAGAGGCAGCCGGCGACTTCACGACACCATCGCCCGCAGCGTCACGCACTCCGGAGAGGCGGGATGTGCAGAAGCTCCCGCGCCTCCGCCGGGGTGGCCACCCTTTTCCCGCTTGCCCTTATGAGCGTGACCAGGTTCTCCACCAGCTCGGCGTTACTCCGGGCCGGGCGGTCGGGACGAATGTAACCGCCGTCCTCGAATCCGACGCGGAGCAATCCCGCGCCCATGCCGAGCGCCGACGAGATAACGTGGAAGTCGGTCATGCCTTCGTGGAGAAAGCCCCACACGGCGTCCCCTCGGATCATGGAAGTCAGATAGGCAATATGGCGGGGATCGGCGGAGAGCGCGCCGGCAAAGCCGAGGGCAAGACCGAAGCGGAGCGGATCCGAGAGGACCCCTTCGGCGCGAAGCTCGTAGGCGGTCTCGATCATACTGGGGTTGAATACTTCGAGTTCCGGAATCACACCAGCCTCGCTCATGCGGCCGGCCCAGTACCGGATGTCCGGAACCGTGTTGATGTACACCGTATCTCCGAAGTTCACCGAGCCCATGTTGAGGCTCGCCATCTCAACCCGTGGCTCGTCCAGAGCGACGCAGCGCTCTTCGAGCGTCAAGGTGGAGAGCCCACCTGTTGACCCCTGAATGACGAGATCCGACCGCTCGCGAATGAGATCCAGAGTAAGCCGGAAGGTGGTGAGATCGGAGACCAGATTACCCGTTTCATCCCGGACGTGGAGATGAACCAGCGAGGCACCGGCGTTCCAGGAGCGCACCGTCTCGTCGGCGACTTCCCGCGGTGTCACGGGATTGGTGCTTTCCGGTGGGAGGTGTCCTCCGACATGACACACCGGGGCGACCGCCACGACAACCCGATCTTCACTGTCCTTCATGCTCGTGCCCCCGGGATTATTTTGTATACAGAATCCATAGTACTGCCCGTAATCACTCGCTGTCCACTCACGATCCCGCACGATCCGTTTGACACCTTTCCAACCTTGTGTTAGAAATATTGTATACAAAATGCGATACTACGGTGTGTCTCCAGCGTATTTTATCTCCGCCTTCACCGACCGATTCACTCCGGCCCAGGTTGCAGGGGCGCTCCCGGACATCCGGGCATTGGGATATGACACCTTCCAGATGGAGATCTTTCACTCCGACACCCTCCCGGCATGGGAGACGGGTGGCTGCGAGATGGTCCTGAACACCGCGCAGCAGGTTGGGGTTCGGTGTACCCACTTCGTCGCGCACTTCCTCCTCGACGCCTTCGCCGGTCCGAAGGCGATCCTGGACTCCCGGGGCATTGAGGAGTGTCGCAGAGTCGTCCGAATGCTGGATCGCGTAGATGCCTGTCGAGTAGTCACCGTGCCCCTGCCCCCGCTGCAGCTTGCGCCCGGATCGTACACCGAGTTGTGGCGCGGGCTGGTCGCGAAACTCGCCCGAATGAACCGGACCGTTGCGGACTCGGGGCGCCGCCTGGCAGTGGAGATCATGCCGGGCGCCCTGGCGTGCGGAAGCGACGGATTCCTCCGCCTTGCGGGCGAGATCGAGGGCCTGGGCTACAACTTCGACACCGGTCACGCCTGGGCGCAGGGAGAACCGGTATGGCTCATCCCGGACAAGCTCACCGATCGCATACCGGGTACTCACCTGTGCGACAACGACGGCGCCACGAATGCCTCGCTCTGTCCGGGTGACGGCACGGTGCCGTGGCAGCAGACCCTGCGGTCCCTTGGAGCCTCCGGGTACAACGGCTCCCTCGACGTGGAAATCAGGTGTGAACCCTCCCGCGTGCATCACGAGTACGCCCGCGCTCTCGAAAACATCAGCAGGTTGCAGCGGGCAGATCAGGAGGTACCGATATGAGCGGCTCGGTGGCGATCCCGCAGGACCGCGTCACGAAACTTGGCGAGGTTGCCCGGGAAATCCGCCTGAAGGTTCTGGAGATGGTGTACACCGCCCAGTCGGGACACATCGGTGGATCCTTCTCGGCGGCGGAGGTCCTCGCGACGCTCTACTTCGACATTATGCAGGTGCGCCCGGAGGAGCCGGGCTGGCCGGACCGCGACCGCTTCGTCATCTCGAAGGGCCACGCCTGCCCGGTCCTCTACGCCACCCTGGCCATGAAGGGCTACTTTCCCGTGGAGACCCTCAAGACCCTGCGGCAGTTCGAGAGCATTCTCCAGGGCCATCCCGTCATGAAGACGCCCGGCGTCGACATCAACACGGGATCCCTCGGGATCGGATTCGCCTCCGCGGTGGGGATTGCCCTGGAGGCGAAGCGCTCCGGGAAGAGCTACACCGTCTACGTTCTCCTGGGCGACGGGGAGATCCAGGAGGGCATTGTCTGGGAGGCGGCGAGCACCGCCCGGAAGTACCGGCTCGACAACCTCGTGGCGATCGTCGACCGCAACACCGTGCAGAACGACGGCGTCGTGGATGAGATCATGCCGGTTGAGCCGATCGATGAGAAGTTCCGCGTTTTCGGATGGACCGCCGAGCGCATTCACGGGAATGACCTGACCCAGGTGGTACCGGCGATCGAGCGCGCCCGTGACCACCGGGATGGACCCTACTGCATTGTCGCCGACACCGCGAAGGGAAAGGGGGTCTCCTTCATGGAGAACGACCGCCACTGGCACGGAAAGCCGCCCACCGACGAGGAGTATCAGGCCGCCCGAACGGAGCTTCTGGGAGGCACCCCGTGAATGCCCCGGCAAAGGCCACGGCACCAACGCGGAAGGCCTTCTCCGAAGGACTCCTGGCGTACGCCGACCGGGATCGGGACTTCTGGGTGCTGGAAGCGGATATCGGCTACTCCACCTACACCTACCTCTTCGGCGACGTCTATCCCGACCGCTACTTCAATCTGGGCATTGCGGAGGCAGGCATGTTCGCCGCGGCAGCGGGCATTGCCGCCAACGGGCGAACGGTTGTCGCGAGCTCTTACGGGGTCTTCATTACCATGCGGGCGGTGGAGATCATCCGCTCGTTCATCTGCTATCCCAACCTGAACGTGAAGATCCTCTCATCTCACGGCGGGATTACCGCGGCAATCGACGGGGTGAGCCACCAGGCCACTGAGGACATTGCCTTCATGACGACACTGCCGAACATGCGGGTTCTCTGCCCGGCGGACCCGGTAGCGGCAAAGGCCGTCGTGGAAACCTCCTTTGCGACTCACGGTCCCGTCTTCAACCGGCTCATGCGGGATCCCCTCTTCGAGATCTACCCGCCGGGAGAGACTTTCCCCCTGGGAGGGAGCAAGACGCTGCGGACCGGAGGGGACGTAAGCATCGTCTCCTATGGTGACATTCTCTTCGAAGCTCTGGAGGCGGCGGAGGAGCTTGCCGCCGAGGGAGTGGAGGCGGAGGTCATTGATCTCTACTCGATCAAGCCCTTCGACGCGGAGAGCGTGCTGGGATCCATTCGCAAGACCGGAGCGCTCCTCGTCGCGGAGAACCATCAGGCGCGGAACGGCCTGGGCTACGAGCTGGCGCGGTTCACGCTGGTGAATCATCCGGTGCCCTTTGCGAACCTCGGCCTGCAGGACACCTTCGCTGAGAGCGGTAACTACCACAAGCTCCTGGCGAAGTACGGGCTGTCACGCAGCCACATTGCCGAGGCGGCGCGCCGGCTGGTGGCACGGAAGGCGCTGCAGGATCGATAGGCGCGCCAGGCACCCCAGGGCACACAGGCACAGCAGGCGCCGCAGGAGCGCCGGAAGGAGCAGAACATGCCGGAGTTCTCCATCATCACCAGTTTCCTCGGACAGACCAAGGATCGCTTCCACGTGTACAACACCCCGAAGAGCCTGGACGAGAAGTTCGCCATTGTGGCGAGCATCCCGGACACGACCGGCGTGGAGGTCGTCTTCCCCTACGAGGCGGACAACCCCGCGGAGCTGACGCGGACCCTGGGCACCCACGGCCTGCAGCTCTCGGCGATCAACGTCAATATCAAGGGTGAGCCGGAGTTCGTTGCGGGAAGCATTACTTCGCCGAAGAAGGCGGTCCGGGACAAGGCGGTTCAGTTCATCAAGAGGGCCAAGGACTTCGCCGAGACCGTCGGAGCGCCCCGGGTCACCTGCTGCCCTCTCGGCGACGGTTTCGAGTTCCCCTTCGAGGCGGACTATCAGGCCGCCTGGACCCGTCTGGCCGACACCATTGGTGAAGCGGCGAGCTACAAGCCGGAGATGCCGCTCTTTCTCGAATACAAGCCCAAAGAGACTCGAGGTCGATGCTTTCTGAACCGGGCCGCGGACACCCTGGTACTGTTGAACATCCTTCGCATCCCCGGCCTCGGGGTCACCATGGACTACGGTCACTCCGTCTACGGCGGCGAGTCACCGGGTGAGGTGGTGTGCATGCTCGAGGACTCCGACTTCGACTACTACGTGCACATCAACGACAACGATTCGACCTGGGACTGGGACTTCTTCTGCGGCAGTCACACCTTCCTGACCTACGTCGAGTTCATCTACTACCTGAAGAAGCTCGGCTACGACAAGCACCTCACGTCGGACTCCCATCCCACCCGGTGGGACATGAAGGAAATGTTCACCATAAACGCCCGGGTCACCACCAAGATCTGGAACCTCCTGGATCAGATCGGCATGAAGGAGCTCACGAAGCGCATAGGTACCGGGGATTACCTCACCACCTGGCGCTTTCTCGAGGAGAACGTGCTGGGCCTACGGTAGCCTTGCGCCGCCCGACATTACGCGAGAGGATGAACCATGGCCATTGAGAAACCACGCATTGTCGTCCTGGACGGCGAGAAGTTGAATCCCGGGGACAATCCCTGGACCGAGGTCGAGGAGCTCGGCGAGCTCACCGTGTACGACTGGACGGAGCCGGAGCAGGTCGTCGAGCGCGCCCGGGACGCCGAGATCATTCTGACCAACAAGTCCAAGGTCACAGAAGAGATGATGGAGCACTTGCCGAAGCTGAAGTTCATCAGCGTCCTGGCGACGGGCTTCAACATTGTCGACGTGGAAGCCGCGCGGAAGCGGGACATCCCGGTGTCGAACGTACCGGTCTACGGGACCAACTCCGTTGCGCAGTACGTCTTCGCCCTGATCCTCGAGCTGTGTCACCACGTCGGCCTGCACTCCGAGGCGGTTCACGCCGGCGAGTGGGGCGGACCGGGGAACTGGTCCATGTGGAAGACACCCCTCGTGGAGCTCTACGGCAAGACCATGGCCGTTGTCGGATTCGGACGGATCGGGCGGCGCGTCGGGGAGCTTGCCCACGCCTTCGGCATGGAGGTCCTGGCGGTGGATATCCGCACGGACAACCCGCCCGACTACGAGCCCTTCGCCTTCGTACCCGCGGAGGAGGCGTTCCGCCGCGCCGACGTCGTCAGCCTGAACGCCGCACTCACCTCGGAAAACGAGGGCATGGTGAACGCCCCGCTCCTGCGCACCATGAAGCCCTCGGCATTCCTGGTGAACGCCTCGCGGGGCCCGCTCATCGTGGAAGAGGACCTTGCGACGGCCCTGAACGAGGGCACCATTGCCGGCGCCGCCCTGGATGTGGTGTCGTCGGAGCCCATCAAGCCCGACAATCCGCTGTTGAAGGCGAAGAACTGCATCATCACCGCGCACATGGCCTGGGCGGCCCTGGAAGCGCGCCGACGACTCATGCACACGACCGCGGAAAACATCCGCGCCTTCCTGGCGGAAACGCCGCAGAAC
>CAZZIE010000036.1:16201-34685 GCA_964654185.1 uncultured Spirochaetaceae bacterium
AGAGGGGCGGTCGCGCGGCGGGCCCCGCGCCGGCATGTGCGACGGCCGCCCGCCCCACCCGTGCCGCCCCACCCGTGCCGGCATGTGAGAGGGGCGGTCGCGCGGCGGCGCGCCCGGCGCCGACATGTGCGACGGCCGCCCGCCCCACCCGTGCCGCCCCACCCGTGCCGGGCCACCCGTGCCGCGCCACCGCAGCCCCGGTCCCGCCCCGCCGGGCGCTACAACCCCACGCGCCCCCGAAACTCCTTCAGCACGTCGCCGAGATCGGGCTTTCCGATCTCCTGGAGGTCGTAGTAGACCCGCGTCGTCGGTTTGGCAATGTTGATGATCCGCGTGAGGTCGATGGGTGTGGCAATGACCACGGCGTCGCAGTCGGCCTTGTTGATCGTCTCCTCGAGGTCGCGCTGCTGCTGCTCGCCGTAGCCCATGGCCGGGAGCAGCGTGCCGATGTCCTCCCACTGCTCGAAGGTCTTCGTGATGGACCCGACCGTGTAGGGCCGCGGATCCACGAGCTCCGCCGCACCGAAACGGCGCGCCGCCACGACGCCGGCGCCGTAACGCATCTCCCCGTGGGTCAGGGTCGGGCCGTCCTCGATCACGAGCACGCGCTTGCCGCGAATCACCTCGGGATCGTCCACGCGAATAGGCGAGGCGCCGTCAATGACCGTGGCCGCCGGGTTCAACGCCGCGATGGAGTCACGCACTTCCTGCACCCCTTCGGGGGAAGCCGTATCGACTTTATTAATGACGATGATATCTGCCATGCGAAGGTTGATCTCCCCGGGGTAGTAGGCGCGCTCGTGGCCGGGGCGGTGCGGATCCGCCACCGTGATCATGAGGTCCGGCTCGTAGAAGGGAAAGTCGTTGTTCCCGCCGTCCCAGACCACCACGTCGCAGCCGTCCGGGTCCTGCTCGGCGGCGCGGAGGATCTCCTCGTAGTCGACCCCGGCGTAGATGACGTTCCCCCGGGTAATGTGCGGCTCGTACTCCTCCATCTCCTCGACGGTGCAGTCGTGCTTCTTCAGGTCATCCACCGATGCGAAGCGCTGCACCCGCTGGGCGGCAACATCGCCGTAGGGCATGGGGTGGCGCACGGCGACGACCTTCAACCCCGCCGCCATGAGGTACTCGATGACGCGCCGGGAGGTCTGACTCTTCCCCGAGCCGGTTCGCACCGCACACACCGCAACGACGGGCCTGGTGCTCTTCACCATGGTGTCGGTTGGGCCGAGCAGCGTGAAGCTCGCCCCTGCAGCGTTCACAATTGCGCCGACCCCCATGACGTGGCGGTAGTTCACATCGCTGTAGGCAAAGACACACTCATCTACCTTCAACTCCGAAATGAGTTGTGCGAGGTCTTCCTCGGCGTAGATGGGAATGCCGTCGGGATAGCGCTCACCGGCGAGCTCCGCCGGATACTTGCGCCCCTTGATGCCCGGCACCTGGGCGCTGGCGGTGAAGCCGACCACGTTGAAGTCGGCGTTGTTCCGATAGTAGACGTTGAAATTGTGGAAGTCTCTGCCGGCAGAGCCGATGATGAGGACGTTCCGTGTGGCCATGTCAGACTCCTCTCAAGATGTACGAGTTGTGCGGCCATTATGGAACGACTTCGAGAAGTTGAACACCGTGGAATGGATCAGGCGGAAGGTCGTGCTCGTCGACGCCGACCGAAGCTCTGCCGCCACGTGCGAAGCTCGTTAGGCAGTCGCGTGTGACGGCAGAACGAACGGTTCAATCGGCAATGAACCTCAGTCAGCCGTGAAGCTTAGTGAATAGGAGGACCCTGTACCCAGCACTACATCGGTCAACTCCTTCATGGTTGCATTGATGCTGAGCGAGCTTCCAGAAGTCTGTATGCTTCCGGAAATCGAAACGTACTGCGTGTAGTCAGTGGAATCCACGACCTGCACTCCCGGCTCGTCGAGATCCGAACCGGTGTACGCCCCGGAACCAAGTGACGCGGAACTGTCTGCCGGCGCATTGATGACGGCAATGGTGTAGTCATCGGCGGTTACGCTCCACACACCGCTCCCTCCGTTATAGGCAACAGCGGCTGAACTACTTCCACGAAAACTGACGGTTCCCGATACCTCGCCGGAGCTCTCGGAGCCGCCGTTCCCACCGTTCGCGTCGGGGTCCAGACCGTCGCGGCTGTACCAGAGCGTGTGATCCGGTGCGAGGGGTCCGGTGGCCCCAATACTGAAAACGTCGTCATCAACGTAGTAGAGCGGAATGCCGGCGTGAAGCAGGAATGCTACATCATCGATCGACGTATCTCCAACCCAGGTGACGCTCTGCCAGATGATGCGGTTCCGGCTACCGAAACCAATGGTCCCGTTGTCGTTCATCCGAGTCGAGTAGTAGTACTCAGGGTCTGCGTATACACGATCCCCACTCCAGCGCACCGTTCCGTCCTCTTTGAAGGTGACGGTCTCATCGTACACGTCGTATGACTCGCCAGTACTCCGGTCTTCCACCTTGTAAAGGATCCACTCGCCAAACACGTCGTCGTGGAGCTTCTCCTTGTAGACGTAGTTCAAATCGTTGCTGAAATCGTAGTCCGGGTATACGCCAACGCTGTAACCGGTGACGAGGATCTGCATCTCAGGTATCTCGTCTCCGGTCGGGGTAACCGTGAACATGCCGTTGCTGTCGACTGCGGAGGCAACGCCGTACCGAATGTTAATGGTGACGTCGGTAGAAATCGGCTGATCCGTCGCCCTGTCACGGATGTAAATGGTGTAGACGCCCGTATCGGGATCCGGCACCAATGGTTCGATTGCCTCTTCATCGAATGGCTCGGTACCGGAGGCCGAGGGATCGCCGTATTCTACTGGATCCACATCACCGCCTCCGAAGAGCCAATCGTCCGTTCCACCGAATGCAAGGCCGAGAAGACCACACCCACTGAGTAGCAGCAGTGCGGCAAACCCAATCGCTGCCATTCCGAGGCTTCTGCCCATTTCTCCCCCTTTCGGTGGTTCCGACCAATCGCCGCATCATTCGAAACACACCCAAATTTTTATGATCGCAAGAGTAATGATATTCAATAGACGTGGCAACGGTTCGGGCGGGCATAGTATATGAGTTTATAGTGAATGCCGCGTCGGATCATGCAATCCATATACGCAGTAAAGGCTCCCTGCTTGCCCTTTGTCTTACGGGCGACGCCCCTTGTCTTGCCACAACCAGTTCTTTTTATTATAACCAATTTAGTCATGCATAGGAGGTAGTTTAGTGAAGAGCCGTATACTTCTCGGCGTAGCGGGAATGGCGCTCGTCGTCCTTTTGTCGGGATGCAACCAGGCACTCATAGCCGCCGGCGTAGTTCCACCCCTGGATCAGTACGAGAACGACGACAACCGTCTGACAGCAAGCTCCATTGAAGTCTTTGACGTTCAGGAGCGAACAATTTCGCCCTTCACAGACGATGATTGGATCAGCTTCGAAGCGGTCTCGGGAGAATCCTATGTTATTGAGACTTTCGCGCCGTTGGACGCCGATTTCCTGCCGGCCGACACTACTATGACTCTCTACAATTCGAGTTTCACCCTTCTTGAGCAAGATGACGACGGCGGCGGTGAAGGGTTCTCTCTGATCGAGTTCACCGCGAACTCGACCGACACCTACTACATTCGTGTGCAGGGCTTCTTGCGAGCGTCACCCGGGCCCTATGACATCAGCCTGTTCAAGAACTGAACGGCTGGCCGATCGAAGCTATGCAGTCCTACGGCGACAGAACCGCCGGACCTCCGGTTAGTACCCACAGCAGGTAGCCCCTTCGGCATGCTCTTGTCAAATAGAAAACGTCACCCTCTCGGGTGACGTTTGACTCTCCAATAGGCCGCCGCTTGAGGAGGCTGCGTAGAAGCTTACTGCGCGCTCTCCGGACTACCAATGCTCTGGCTGGCGCTGGAGGGAAGCCACGTCATGAAGCTTCCATAGTTGACAAAGGTGTAGCTCTGGAAGTTTAGACCTTCATCACTCCACGCAGAGAAGGTTTCGTCGGCGGACGCACGCGAACGGGATCGGTCGGTCGTCTCGACGCCGCTGAACGTCACGGTGCTGCCGCGGCTCCAGCTCTCGCCGTTCGGGAATGTTGATACTTCCTCAATGGTGGTCTCATCTTCCTCAATAACACCGGCGGCCTCGATTGTGTTGCCCTGACTGTAGGTTTCTTTGACGCTGACGGTACCGTTCTCAATATCAATTGTGAAGGTGTCGCGACCCTCGTCATGGTAGGTCACGTTGCCCTCGTCGTCCCGGTCGGTGAACACGCGCGTGTGTACGTACTCATTCTCGTTGTCGTCGGACTGCGCGTAGGCGGTGATTATGCCGTTGCTCGTGAAGAGTTGTCTCCTGGTCTCAGTCCAGTTCAGATCGGATTCGGTCGAGCCGGCTTCGGTTCGGCTGTCCCACATCCAGGTCACTTCAGGGATGTCCGGATCGTACGTGTACGTCCCCTGAATCCGCCTGGTTTCGACGCGCCCTTCGCCGGGAGTACCGTCTCCGTCCAAGTCTTCACCGTCTTCCTCCAAAGAGTAATTCACAACGGTTACCGTACCATCCGCTCCATACGTCTGACTGCTCCAGGGACTCTCGTATACCTGCTCGTTTCGGAAGTGTCCGTCCCTGTTGACGCTCAGTGGCTCCCAGTCTCCGGACAATCCCGGCGACGGTGCTCCAAGGAGGCCACCACATCCACTAAGAATGACCACAAGAGCTACGACGACGATACCCGGCATGAGTCGCTTCATATAATCCTCCACAATAATTTGATAGCCCATACCTTATCACCGTGATAATGATTAGACAACGAGTCTCGAAAAGGTTGGTGGTAGAAGTGAAGCGCAGCGCTTGCGGATAACGGTCCTCTGTGGCAGGTGAACGCAAGATACAGATATGCAAACAGCAGGCCACCCCGGAGGGTGGCCTGCAAATCCTTATGGCCGATGGCCTTAGTTATTCCAGTTCGCGGTTTTGCTCTTGTTGGCGTTGTAGAAGTTTTCCAGCGTATCTGCGTCTCTTGCCGTACCGTAGGTTACAATCACGCCGTTGATACGCCCGTTTGAACCGTAGTAACCGCTCGCCGCGTTTGCGTCCGAGAATTGCGCACCGATTACGATATTCGCGTCATTCTCCTCCGGCCCGTAGTTCTGGGTGGTCTGCGTCATGTAGTAGTTGTTCTGTCCCTTCGTCACACCGTCACCGAAGATGTAGAGCTGGATCTTGCTGCCGTCCCAGGTTCCAACCAGGTAGTACCACTTACCGGTTGTGAGACGCAGCGGACTCCGTGTGTAGCTGTACTTGTATGAAGGCGTCTGCTGAACGGTCGCAAAGGCGACGTTGCCCCGGTTGCCCCAGAACTGCAGTGACCAGGATTCGTCCGAAAAGTCCGGCTCATCTCCCTTGTGCACAATGCCGCTCCAGCTGGTCCGCTTGTTCATGTAAATCCAGGCTTCCACAGTCCCGGCACCCGGATCGACGGTGCCGGGGTCGGGAACGGCGAGTCCCGCGTCACCGTCGAACTCGGCAACAGTGCCGTCGCCCTCCAGCCCCCCGGCAATGTCGTCGGCCGTACTGACGTTCACCACATTCCCGGCCAGAATGGACCGGTACAGCGTCGAGAGATCACTCGATCCGGGATCCTCATTCAAAACCAGGTCGGTCCCGTCGGGGTTGGTCGCAACAGTCTGGGTCAGCACCTCCGTCCCTTCCGGGTCATCCGAGTCGGCCAAGATCTCCGCCGCATCCGGACCCGACGGCACGTAGTACGTTGCCCCGTCCCAATCCTTGAGGACCGTGGCATCATCGTTCAGGAGCTGGAGCATGAAATCCGTCCGGTCGGAAATGTCGACGACGTGGGTGCGCATGACCGTGTTGGCGCCGATGGCGTTCGGGGTCGGATTGCCGTCCTCGACGGGGAAGACGACTTCCCGGCGCAGGACGGATTCGGCAAGGGTCGTGTGCTCGGAGCCGACGAAGATATCCCCCAGAGTTGCGGTGAAGGTGCCGCCGGTGGTGGTGAGCTCGTTGATGGCACGCTCGTAGGCGACGGTGGTGCCCTTGTAGTACTGACTGTCACTGGTGAAGTGCTCGGTGTAGAAGCGGACGCCCAGGATCGCCTCGTTCTGGTTACCCGACCAGAAGTCGAAGGTCGAATCTACGGAGCGCTCGTGGGTGTAGACAACGATCGAGCTGTAGACGGCATTGGAGTCGCTGTCCGGATAGGCGAAGTCCGGGTAGAAGAGCGAGCCGGCAATGTCGAATGGCGCGAAGCCGTCGTTGGCATCGTCAGGAAAGGCCAGGTAGACGATGCTCTCGTAGCGCACGGAGCCGTCGTCGAAGTGGAGCTCCATCTTCTCACGGTGCGTGCGGTCTTCGGTACCGCCGGCGTTCACCACGGGATCCGCAATGGTCCAGGAGCCCGTGGGGGCCACGTCCTTGATCAGGTACTCTTCAATGTATTTGTCGACGGTCGTGTTCGAGGCGGGGTACTGAGTCGTGGAGGTGATGCGGTAGACTCCGCTCCCCTCGCTCGCCACCGTATAGGTGGTCGTCATGCCCGGCTCGGGGTAGTCCGAGATGGTGCCCCCGGAGAAGGGCATGGATCCGCTTACCGGCACCGTTGCCTGCGGAGCCATTCCGGAATCGTCGTCCAGGGCCACGGTGGGCGGACCGACGCTCGCCGGCTGCATGCCCTCGCGTCCGCGTTCCACGTCGAAGGACTGCATGAAGGCGCTCCGGAACCCGTTCATGTCGGAATCCGTAACGGCGCTCCAATCCGCCTCGTTGGAAAGAGTGGCCAACGGTGCATCCGAATAGTCCGGACCACCAAAGAGCCACCGACACCCGGTCAGGAGTACCGCCACCAGAATAACCAGGGAAATGAGCTTGATCTGACGCATTTTATTACCTCGTATGACGGACCCGATGTCCATTCATGCCATTAAACCTAACACGACGGATTATGGAAAACATACTTCATTCAGTCGTTCTACTTAAGGCAAGTATCGGCTTCATCGATTATTGTGATAAGGGGGACTAACCGTGAGCGCCTACGAACAGTACGTGAAGCAACTGCCGGTCATACCGGAGGTTGCCCGGAAAGTGGTGAATATTGCCGAAGACAGGATCGATATCTCCTTCGGTGAGCTCGAAGAGCTCATCATGATGGATCCCGGCCTGACAACCAAGATACTCAGGGTCGCCAACTCCGCCCTCTATGCGCGCCCACAGGAGATCACCAACCTCCGCACCGCCATCAGTCTCCTTGGTTTCAAGAACATCAAGAGCCTCGTTCTTCTGGTGACCGCTTCGACGCTGACCACGAACAATCGCAAGTGCGCCTTCTATCGCTTCTTCTGGCAGCACGCCGTCATGACCGCGCTTACCTCTCGACACATTGCAAAGCGCCTGGGACTGAAAGAGCGCATCGAGGAAGCCTTCCTCCTGGCGCTCCTGCACGATGTAGGACAGGTTGCCCTCTACAACTCCGCTCCGGCGGAGTACGAACAGGCGGTCGAGCAGGCGCGGAAACAGGGGGCGCGGATCAGCGAGATCGAACAGGACGTGTTCGGGATCACCCACAAGGACGTGGGCGGGCGAATCTTCAAGTCCTGGAACTTCCCCGACAGCTTCATCGACACGGCCCGGGAGCACGGCACGACCAACGTAACCTCACGGCACAAGCGTCTCATCATGATCGTCTCGGTCGCGGACTTCCTGGTGTCGAACAAGGACTTCTACACGGAAAACCCCCTCTCCCTGGAGCTCATCCGGGACGCGCTGGCAACAGTCGGTCTTGCCGAAGACGATCTCTCGTACTACACGGACAAGTTTCTGGACGAGATCCAGCAGGACCCGATGTACGAGGAGACCAGGAAGATCTTCAACCTGGCCTAGAACCGGCCGCGCCGGCCGCTACGGCGCCGCCCCGAAGGCCGGCCGCAGCGCGGCGCCCGGGCCGCCCGGCCGATCACCGCGGCGGCGCCACCGGCCCGGCGTCCGCCGGCCGGCCGCACCGCTCCCCTACTCCGCCAGCAGGTCCGGCAGCTCCGCGCGCATTTCCAGTTTCGCAAAGAACGACCAGTAGTCCGTCACGTCGAAGCCGGAACCGCTCCGGGTTGCCGTAAGGGACAGCGAGTAGCCGGCGCCCCGACGCTGCACCTCCGCCCGGGCGGTCGCCTCCGCGTAGAGCCGCGGATTCACTCCCACTGATGAGATCACGTTGTCAATGTAGGTTCCCGCAGCGGCGCGCAGATTCAATCCCACGACGGAGGTCGCCTGGGAGCCGAACCAGCTGGAGGCGCCCAGGTAGCCGTACGCCACAAGCACCGCATTGGGCGCGTAGTACGCCGACACGCCCGGCGTCCGGGAGTGCTGAAAGCTCGCCTGCTGGCCGACGCTCACCGTCGTCCAGGGCGCATCCGCAACGTGCAAGTTGAGCGTCGCTTCCTGGGAGGTCGCACTCAGAATGTTCTGCAGCGACGGCACGCTCGACTGGACGAAATCCGCCGTCTCGGTCACGCGCACCGACACCGAATCGAAGAGGCGGCTCCCGCCGAAGCGCCACGTCCCGGAGCCGTTCAGCTCCGCGGTGTGCGCGTATGCCGGGGAACGCACCGCGAGATAGGTTTCGGCAATCCGCCCGAAGGCGTATCTCCCACTCAGATACCATGGGCCGATGTTTACGGCCGTCGAGGCCCCGAAGCGAGGTTCCGCTTCGAAGCTTGCGATCAGATCCGATACAGTGGTGGTCTGGAAGGGCGCATTCACCGTGCCGGGCTGTTCACCGCTCTCTCCGAAGGCGGAACTCGCCGCCGCCCCGCCAATGAAGGGCTCAACAGTCCACTGCCCGCCGAAGAAGGAAAGAGGAAGACCAATCCGCGCGCTGTGGAGCTGGTAGTGTGACTCCACGGTTGCGCCGGAACCCTTGTAGAGCCGCTTTGTGTCGTTGCCGTATCTCAGGACAATGCCCATGAGGCTCCCGAGCTCCCGGCGATACTCCACCGACCCCTGAGAAACGAAGGAGCTCGAATCCGTGAGGAGGGAGGCACTGGTCACCAGGCGGTCGGGATGGCGCCGGGCCAGCGCGTTGTGCCGTGCATCCGCCTGGCGGAAGCTCGGATCCACCTCGTAGACCGCCCGGTACGCCTCCATGGCGTTGCGCCAGCGCCCCTGCTGCTCGAATACCGACGCAATGGCGTAGCGTGCATCCAGATTCTGCGGGTCCACCGCAAGGACCTGCTCGAACTGATTCACCGCACGCTCCCGGTTACCCACCTCCAGGTAGTAGTTACCGAGCTGAAAGCGCGTCAGGCGGGTGTCGTCCTGCAGGCGATAGATCGTTCGGGAGAGCTGGTTGTTGAGCGCCTCGTGCAGGGCAAGCAGGTGCGTCCGCACCGGCCGTTGACGATTGGCCCCCTCCTCGGCCACCGCCTGAAGCGCCGCGACCGCCTCGGCCGGGTCGGAAGTGCCGCCGCGGACCGCCCCCGTTTCGGAGCCGGAGGTGCCTGCGCCGGCGCCGTCGGTGCGCCCGGCATCGCCGTCTCCTTCAGCGCCCTCCTCCGGTTCGGGAAGAACTGCAACAACCAGAGGCCGCAGTGGCCCGGCGTAACCCAGATACGCCTCGAGCTCGCCGTCGTATCGATTGAGAAGCGCCAGGGCCTCCCCCGGTTGTCCCGACCAGACGCGGTGCTCATAGAGGAGCTGTGCCGTCGGTGGAAGATCTCCGGCATCCCCGGAGAGCGCGTCCAGACGGGTTCCCGCTGCTTCCAGGCGGTTCTCTGCCAGAGCGACGCGCGCCAGGGCGACAGCCGCCAGGGCAACGTCGCGGTCCGCCACGGAGCGGAGTTCATCCAGGAAGACCGGGCGGTTCCACTCCCATCCACGGGCGGCGGCGGCTTCCCGGAACGCTCCGTGCCGCTCCTGTTCCGCCTCCAGCAGCGCAGTGAACTCACTCTCCAGGGCGTCGAAGCGCCCGACGACCTCTTCGGCGAGTGAGGTCAGCTCTTCGACCCTGGCAATCGCCCGGCGCTGCGCCGCTCCGGCGAGCTCCAGCCGCGTTGCCGGCGCCGGATCCCCCGGATCCGGGGGTTCATCGCCGGCTTCCTGTGCCTGCGCCACCGCCGCCTCGTAGTCGGCAAGGGCGTCCTCCGCTGCCGCCACCTCGGCGCGGGCGCTCTCCAGAGCCTGCACCGCCGTATCTACGCGTCCTTCCAGGGACTCCAGGAAGAACCCGATCAGATGGTAGGTGCTCATGAGCCGGAGGAGGTCGACGCTCTGCCGATCCATCTCCTGGAGGTACCGGTAGGTCTGGTTCGCCAGGATGTTCTCGTACTCGGTAATGGCGCGCTGCTTCAGACCATTCCAGAAGAAGGTCTGTACCAGCTCTTCCCGGAGAGCCAGATTGTCCGGCTCTTCGTCGAGGCGGCGCTCATACTCGTCAATGATGCGCTCCCGCACGGTCTGCTTGAGCCGTGCGACCGTAAGGATCTGATCGAGCCGCTCGGACGCCTGAAACTCCGCTTCCACCCGGGCCAGGGTTTTCTCCGCCATGTCTGCGCGGTCGGTCTCCCGGTAGAGGGCCGACAGGGTGACGTAGGCGTTCACCCGGTCGGGGAAGGCTTCCACAATGCCTTCGTAGATATCCGCGGCCCGGTCGGGATAGCCGTTCACCCGGTAGACCCCGGCAAGCTCTTCGAGCTTGCGCAGGTCCCCCTCCGCGAGAGCAGCCGCCTGGTCCAGGCGCTCCTGCGCCTGCTCGGGGTTGGACGCCCACAGATGGGTGAGCCCCAGGTTCACGGTAAGATTGAGGCTCTCAGGAAACTGCGCAAGACCGTCCCGGTAGAAGCGAAGCGAATCGTCGTACCTGCCGATCCAGGCGGCAACCTTCCCGGCTTCCGCCCAGACATCGAGATTGTCCGGATGCGCCGAAAGCACCTGACGGTACAGCGCAAGCCCCCGGTCGAAGTCCTGCTTCCAGATGCGGTTCTTCGCCATGAGGAGCTGCGCCTGCAGATCCTCCGGATTCTGAAGGTAGATGCGGTTCAGGTACTTGATCGCCTCGAGGTACTGCCCCAGCAGCGAGTAGACGTAGGCGAGGTCGTAGTAGGTGGTCGTCTCGTTGGGGTTCGCGTTGATGCGCCCTTCGTAGGTGGAGACGCTTCGGAAGGGCTCGGGGAATCCCGCCGCGGCAACGTCGGTTGGAAGCGCACGCGGAAGGACCGACTGATCGCGAAACGCCTGCAGAGCCGCGCCCGCTCCATCCTGAAGCATGAAGAAGCTGTCCAGGAAGAAGAGGAACTTCCCGTCGTACCGGCGCTTCTCGGTCACCTCAATGCGCAGCGTGTGCGTTCCCTCTTCCAGGTCCAGGGCACCGACCCGGGTCCAGTAGTGGGTGGGGCTGTACCGCTCGGTAACCGTCACGTCCTCCCAGTACAGAGCAACCGGCTCACCGTCATCCAGGGAGAATGAGAAGGGCGATGTATACGACGGATAGATATCCTCTCGCGGACCCGGCGGCGTTCCTGCGTACCAGAACTCGTAGGATCCCGCCTCCGGGACGTAGAAGGTGTAGGTCGCAAAGAAGGGCGCCCCACCCTGCAGGCCCGTGTACCGGTTCAGCTGCAATGTCCGGTACGCCGACGTCCCGTAGTCCAGGGTCGGCATGGAGGCGAAGTTGGTCGAGACCGCATCCTCCCCCTCAACATGGACAATGCCGCTGGTATCCTGACCGAAGTGCGGCCGGCGGCCGGAAGGGCCGTCGACATCGTCCCCAGAAGCATCCTGAGCGTACGCGCCGAGAAGCAGCGCGACGCCAAGCAGAACAACCGCAATCACACGTTTTGTCATAATTCCCCGCCTCGCTTGCGAGTGCGCATTCAAGTTTGCCAAATGTGATGGCACGAAATATACTGCGCTAACAACTGATGTCTAAAAAAGTTCATCTTGTCGAGATCATTGTTACATCATTGATTGTCGGCGTTGCCGAGCTTCTCATTCCTTCTGCGCCCGCTTTCGCAGAGCTTTTTCATCTCCCATACTTATTGGTAGCGCTCTTCTTCGCAAGCTACCTGGGCTACACCGCCGGGTATCTCAGCCTGGCAAGCTCCGCCGTGACCGTGGCGGGGCTGCTGCCGCTGGGGCGACTGCTCCTGCCGGTGACGGAGGTGCCGGCGGGTTACTGGGTCGGTCTGGGCCGGTCCGCGGTGATTCCCCTTGCCGTGGCGATTGTCTTCATCTACCTGTTCGGGCAGCTTCGGGTCGCGCAGCTTCGCCGGACCGCAGATACCCAGGTGCGCCTGGAAGAGGTAACGCGGCGACACTGGAACGAGAAGCAGAAGGCCCGGGCGCTGGAAGCGTCCAACCGTGAGCTGGAGGAGCGCGTCGCCCGGCAGCGGGAGTCCCTCTCCTCCCTCTACACCCAGCTGGAAAAGCTGAAGAGCCTGGACATCGGCCGTTGTCTCGATGTGCTCCTGGAGACGATCAACATCTTCACCGGTGCCCGCCGCGCGGCAGTCTACGCTTTCGACGGGGAGACCCAGAGCCTGAAACGCGCGGCGGAGTGGGTACCCGAGGGAAGCGAACACAACGCCCTCACCCTCGACCTGGACGGGACCATTGAGGGATGGGTCTTTCGCAACGACTCCGTGTTCTCGGTGCGGATGCTGGTGAACCTGGACTCCCTGCGGAACATGGACACCGGTCGCAACATTCTGACCCTTCCCATTCATATCAAGCGCCGCGTGTGGGGCATCCTGAACATCGAGGAGATGCCCTTCGAGAAGTACAACCTCTACTCGGAGCGGATCCTTCACATTGTCCTGAACCTCGCCGAGCCGGCGCTGGAACGCGCCGTGGAGCATCAACGCATCATCGACACGCAGGAAGTGGATCCGGAAACGGGACTGCCCTATGTCTCCATCTTCTTTCGGGATGTGGAGGAGCACGTCGCGACGGTACGGGACGCCCGGACGACCCTCACGATCATTCTTCTGGAGGTAGTGAACTTCGACCGCATTCTCCGGGACTACGGGGCACGGCCCGCCAAGGGCCTGTGGACCCCCTTGATCGCGGAGCTCACGAAGCTCAGCGAGCACAAGGCGTCCTTCTACCACTACAAGGGGGAAAATCAGATCGCCGCGGTCTTCCCCGGCCTGGACCACGACGGGGCGTCACTCTTCTGTCTGGAGACGCTCGGTATGGTCAACGCCCGGGAGTGGACGGTCAGCGACGAGGCAACCCCCGTTGAGGTGGCTATCGGTTTTGCCTCCCATTCGGGGGAGGACGTCAGCACCGGGCAATTGATCGAACAGGCGGAGACGCTTCTGGACATGCAGAAGGGGTAGGAACCGTGCAGGGTTATGAGTACGTCCGAAACGCCGACACCATGTACCGCCCGGTGACACCGGCGGCGGCACTCCGCGCCATTGAGCAGGGAGTGCTCCCCGAGGCGGCCTTCGTCTACCGAGCCGGTTCCGTGAAGCCGCTCTTCGAGCAGCCCGCCGACCCGCAGGAGATCGAGCGCGTCCTCGCCCGACGCGATCTCGACCTGGACACGACGCTGCTGGTGCTGGACGTGCTCTACGAGATGCTGGACGACGAGGATCCCGAGCGCGCCCTCTTTGCGGCGGAGAGCATCAACGGCGTTGAGAACCGCTACATGGAGCGGATCGAGGCGCTCCTGGAAGCGGGCGACAAATCCCTGGAGCTCGCCCGGATCTACTACGAGCTTGCCCGCATCAACGGCCGCAGGGAGTCTCTGCGCAGCTTCTATCTCCACGAGGCACTCAAGTGGATGGAGGAGGTTCACGCCCGCCGCGAGCGGACCGTCGACATTATCGCTCTACACGCGCGCCTCCTTCTGGAGGTCGGCCGCCACGATGACGCCCGGGAGGTGC
Source organism: uncultured Spirochaetaceae bacterium (assembly GCA_964654185.1). GTDB lineage: Bacteria > Spirochaetota > Spirochaetia > DSM-27196 > PWMO01 > CAYFQV01. The sequence goes on from CAZZIE010000036.1 coordinate 30,106, forward strand.
TGACGGCCACCGACCAGCTGAGCCGGGACACCAGACTTCTGGTACTCCTTGCTGAGCTCTACTTCCGGCAGCGCAACTTCGTCCGGGTCACTACCATCTTCTATCACATCCAGGCGAACGAGCTCGCCGCAGACGACGGGCTCCGAGAGCTGGCGACGCAATGGAGCAGCGAGCAGTAATGAGAGTGTGTCTCATCATGGAGGGGTCCTACCCCTACATCACCGGCGGCGTGAGCGCATGGGTCCATGACCTCATTCGGGGGCTTCCGGACATCGACTTCTGCATCTTCAGTCTCTCACCGGAATCCGATCAGGAGCTGCGCTACGAGCTTCCACCGAACGTCGTCGAGCACCGGGACGTCGTCATTACCGAGACACCGCGGCGCACAAAGCGTCCCCGGAACAGGAAGGCGCTCATGGAGGCGGTCGGCTCCTTCCATCACGGCGCCTTCGCCGGCGGCACACCGGACCTGACGAAGCTCATTGAGCACCTCGATGAGGGTGTCTACCTGCACCGCCTCGCGGTGGAAGACAATACCGGCTGGGAGCTCATCACCGAGTCGAACCGAACCCACAATCCCCTCTACCCCTTTGCCGACTACTTCTGGGCGTGGAAATCCGCCCACGACATGCTCTTCACCGTCCTGGGCGCAACCCCGCCCGACGCCGACGTCTATCACGCAGTCTCCACGGGCTTCGCCGGCCTTGCCGCGACGGCGGCGCGAATCCGCCGGAAGCGCCCCTTCCTGCTGACGGAGCACGGTCTCTATCACAAGGAGCGCGACATGGAGATCCGCAAGACCCAGTTCATCCGGGGCTACCAGCGGGACATGTGGACGCACCTCTACAACGCCTTCAGCCGCCTCGCCTATCGCCACGCGGACCTGACGGTGACCCTCTTCGAGGCGAACCGGCGCCTCGAGATCGAGATGGGCTGTCCGCCGGAGCGCGCCATCGTCGTGCCGAACGGGATAGATGTCGAGAGGTTCACCGCCGTCGAGCGCACCGAGAAGGAGCACTTCTCCGTCGGCCTGGTGGGCCGGGTGGTCCCGATCAAGGACATCAAGACCTACATTGCCACGGCAAAGACCGTTCTGGACCGCATTCCCACGGCGCGGTTCTACTGCATTGGCCCGACCGACGAGGACCCTGCCTACCACGACGAGTGCACGGCCCTCACCGCGCGCCTGGGGATTGACGACCGTTTCATCTTCACGGGGCGTCAGAACGTCCTGGACTACTATGCGTTCATAGACGTACTCCTCCTCACCAGCGTTCGGGAGGCGCAGCCTCTGGTCATTCTGGAAGCGTACTGCGCCGGCGTCCCCGCCGTCGCGACGCGGGTAGGCAACGTCCCTGAGCTTCTGGACTACGACGACCGCTTCATTGCCTCACCGAAGGACTCCGACGGCCTGGCTGAGGCGATCATCTACATCCACGATCACCCCGAAGAGATGCAGGAGCTCGTCGCCCGGAACCGGCAACGGGCGCTGCGCTTCTACGACAAGAAGCAGCTCCACCAACGGTACGGCGACCTGTATCGGCAGCTGGCGACGCCGGACGCCGAGCCCGCCGCCCCGCAGCCCCCGCTGGACCAGTCCGGGGCGGGCGCCCCGGCAGGCCAAACGGACCAGCCCGCGCCCGCCCCCGAACCGGCGACCGGAGAGACCTAGCATGGCGGGCATCGGCTTCGAGCTGCGCAAAGTGATCGGCAAGGGCGGCCTCGGCTCCTTCTTGAAGGCTGCGCTTTCGGGCACCATGATCGTTGCCGGCCCGTGGCTCCTGTCGATCGCCGGAATCACCCTGATTTACAACGTCACCGACCTGGCACTTCAGCAGAACGTCGGCCTCTTCATTGCGCCGGTGGTCTACACCTACGCCTTCTCGCTCATCCTCTTCAGCGGGCCGCACTTCCTGCTGACCCGGATCATTGCCGACCAGATCTTCGACCGCCGCTTCCGCGACGCCGCGGCAACCCTGATCGTCGCGATCATCGGGGTGAGCGTGGTCGCCGCGGGGATTGCCGTCCTCGGTCTGGTGCTCCTGGGCCCCTTTCCCGTAGCAAATGAGCCGCTCTACTGCGCCGCAGCCGTTGTGCTCTTCGTCACCGTTAACATCATCTGGCTCATCATGCTCTTCATCTCCATCCTGAAGGAGTACAATCGCATTCTGTTGGCCTTCGCACTCGGCCTGGCGGTTTCGGTGGCGCTGGCGGCAGTCCTCTCAGGAGCCCTCGGCCTGGCGGGGGCGCTGGTGGGGTTCACGATCGGGCATGTGGTCATTGCGGCACTGCTGCTCTACCTGGGCCTCCGCGCCTATGCACCGGGCGCCCTGCGCCGGCAACTGCCCGCCTTTGCCGACTACCTTCGCCGCTACCTGCCGCTGGTGCTGGCGGGGGCGCTCTACAACTGGGGCATCTGGGCCGATAAGATCGTCTACTGGTTCCGCCAGGGCGACGCCGTCGCCGGCACAGGCTTCCTCCTGAACGATGCGTACGACCTCGCCGTCTACTTCGGCACCCTTTCCATGGTGCCCGGCCTGGTCTACTTCATTGTGTTCTCGGAAACGAGCGTCTACATTTTGCTTCGCAAGATGCTAACGGCCCTGGGGTCCCGGACCTTCGGTGAGATCCAGCGGCGGAAGACCCGGTTGCTGCGGGGCATCCGCCGCGCCGTGGTCGACCAGAGTATCTTCCAGGGCGTGGTCACCCTGAGTCTGGTTCTGGCCGCTCCCTTCCTGGCGAGCGCGCTCACCGGCGGCGTGGTCACGGCGACGGTCTTCTCGGTGACCCTCGCCGCCGTCTTCACCCACCTGCTCCTGCTGACGCTTCTCAACCTGCAGTTCTACATGGAGATCTACGACGGCGCCCTGGCCTCCGCCCTCACCTTCTTCACCATCAACACCGGCCTCAGCTTCTTCCTCGGAGCGACCCCGGGTCTGAGTTACCTCATCGGCGGCGCCGCCGGCGCCATTGTCGCGGGGGTCGTGTTGCACCGGGGAACCGCGCGCCTGGACCGACGCATCCTGGCGGGGGTGGGCTAAGACGTCGGCGGTCCGCCCCGCAGGCGGTCCTTCGCCCGGCGCCGCGGGAGCCCGCGCGACGGCGCCGTTGCTCGCTCTGCGCCGCGGGAGCCCGCGCCACAGGCGGTCCTTCGCCCGGCGCCGCGGGGGCCACGCCACAGGCGGTCGTTCGCCCGGCGCCGCGGGAGCCCGCGCGACGGCGCCGTTGCTCGCTCTGCGCTGCGGGGGCCCGCGCGACGCTGCGGCTGTCCGACTCACCGCTCGCGGTACGCCTGCACGATCGGCGGCGGTTCCTCACCTTCCGGCACGAAGATCAGGGATGCGGAGTTGATGCAATAGCGAAGGCCCGTCGGCTCGGGGCCGTCCGGCAGGATGTGCCCCAGGTGCGAGCCGCTCGCCGAATCCTTGACCGCCACCGACGTCACCGGAACGCCCATTGCACTCATGGCGGTCCGGCTCTCGACGTGCAGATCAACGGCGTCCATATCGATGGGCCGGTAGAAGCTCGGCCATCCCGTCTCGGAATCGTACTTGTGGGCGGAGCTGAAGAGGGGCTGCCCGGTAGCGCGGGAGTAGTAGGTGCCGTCTTCATAGGTATCGATGAGGTCGCCCGTCCACTCGCGCTCCGTCGCGCCGTCCCGGAGGATCCGGTAGGCTTGCTCGGGGAGGAGCTCCCGCCATTCCGCCGGCGTGCGCTCGATTGGATACGTCGCCGGGGGATCCTCCACGAAGGAGAAGAGCGTCTCACGGGTCGGCACCGCGGCGTCGCCCGGCGCCGGTACGCCCCCCGATTTCCCGCCGTCCGCCCGGGCCGTTGCGGCACTCACGACCAGGACTACGGCCGCCACCGCCGCCGCAACGAGCGGTACGGGAGATTTCTCGGTAAAAACCACGGGATCTTCCTTCCTGCAGATGCCGTCTGCACGGATTACACGTATACTGAACACTACAATACAGAATCCGGCGTGGTCGCGTCACGGTTGGAGAAGCATACATATGAAGAAGAAGCTGAGACGATGGGCGGGAGTGCTGATCTTGAACCTTCTGGTAGCTGCCGTCGGGACAGCCCAGAGCGAGTCGTCGGATGACTACCCGACTGCGCCACAGGAGATGGTCGAGGACACCGGCGTCACCGATCTCATGTGGGCGGCGGGCCGACTGTCCGTTGAAGAACTCAGGCAAGTCATCAACGCAAAGCCGGACATAGATCCCGCCGCGCGGGACGACTTCGGAAACACCGCCCTCCACTGGGTTGCCTTCTACGCCACCGATCCCGAAGCAATCGACCTGCTTCTGGACCTGGGCGTCCCCGTGGACATTGTGAACGCCCAGGGCTTCACCGCCTTCGAGATCATTCAGGGAAACGAGAACCTCCTAAGCTCGGAGGCCTACATGCGGCTTCTGAGCGCCAAGCTGAACGCCCGGGACAACTAACCTACCCACAACCCTGTTGATTTGCCTGGGCCAGATCCCGTATCGCATAATACGGTATCCGCACCGTCGTCCCCTCCTGCCCCTTGCGCCACAGCACAGGCGGGGTCGGCAGTTCAGCCCGCCACA